>WFTY01000033.1 GCA_015485245.1 Anaerolineales bacterium
AGGCAATCCCCGCCCCGATCAACCCCAGGAGGAGCAACCCAACCCCAGGGAAGAGATGCTGTCCACAACCGGGAACCCCCTCGAAGGAGAACCACTGAAACAGCCGCGGGGTCAGATGCCAGTAATCCCCCAAACAGGCTGAAGACGAACGGATCGTCTCCAGGCTACGGTCAAAGCCCATCTGTTGCAATATTGCGCGCTGACGCCAGAACAACGCCAGCGGCGCCAGCATCCCGGCGCTCAGGGCTAACGCCAACCCGCTCCAGTCGGCCGCGCGCGGCCGCAATCCAACCAGAAACGGCGGTAGCAGCACCAAAAGGAAAACGCCGTAATAGGCACTGGTCAGAAAAGTAACACTTAAACCGGCCGCCAGCCAGAAAACAGCCCCTCTGGCACGTTGCGCGCGCGACAAGCGCCAAAGCCCCTCCACCGCCCACAACATACCAAAATACGGTTGCAGTTGCAGCACGCCGCGCTCGTGGGTGAGATAAGGCAGCGATTGCGCCAGCAACCCGGCAATGAGCGCGGCAGGGACGGCGACCTGACGACGCCGCAAGAACCAGTACACAGTCAGCCCATTCGCCGCCAGATAGCCCCAAAGTATCAGGTTGTACGCCAGCGCCGGGGAATACCCCCACCAGGGGGCCGCCAGCAGGCCGGTCAGCGGTTGGGCATCAGAGAAAGCAAACACCCCGGGAGAAGGCCAGAAGATGGGCGCGTCCCAATACCCTCGGTAACCGATCAACAATTCTTTCACATTCCAGCTCAACGTCCACAGATTGAAAAGCGGGACGGTAGCGGAATGCTCACTCCCCTGGGGGATCGAGGTCAGCGAAGAGGCAACCAAAGGCCAGGTGACAGCCAGAGGGTAAAAGAGCAACGCAACCCACCAGCCGCCTGAGATGCCAGATCGCACAAAAGCTTTCAGTTTGCGCATCGCCTCCCAGTCCTCAACATAAAATAAAACAGGAGGAGCAGCATCGCCGCTCCTCCCAGGAATCAAACCACAAAACTGAAGAACAATCAGGGAGCATTGGGCTCCGGAGCGCGATTACGATTAGTCTCAATGAACGTGCGCGCAAGTCCTTTGTCGAACTCTTCAAAGCGTTGCATATAACCCCAGGAGGTCATCACCACGGGGACGTCCAGTGAATGCCAGGGGAAAGCGATCAGCTTCACCCCCAGAGCCAGCCCCATCACCGAGCGAATGTCATCCTTGAGTTCTGTACAGGCCTGCTCACTCTCCAGCACATCACAGTTATACCAGAAGATCACATAACCGTGCTCTGAACTATGGAGAAGGTAGCCCTCCGGATAAGCGTATTGAGTCTCCGGGTCGCCGTCCTCATAAAAGCCGGCGGACATGGGTTGACCATAATGCGGCCCGGACGTCGGCGGGTCAGAGCTGTAAGGCCCCGGGTCGCTTCCCGTGGCAACATGACGGCCAGGAAGTTCTTCCACCGCCTCACCCGTGGCACCGCGCGTGGAGCTATAAACGATATAACCTCCCAACGCTACCACAATAACGGCAACGCCCACCCAAATCAGCGTGTTGCGCAATTTTTGTTTTCGTTTTTTTGCCCTGCGGGCATCGCGTAAACGCTTGGTACTCATATAGTTTCTCCAATTTATCCACTTATTTGAGATGTTATTCTACCAGAACACGGATCGCGTCTGTATCTGCATACATTAAAACTTCGAGAGTCTATCCGTGCGGAAATAGAGCGTCCATCAACCCCTCAGACAGCGAGGTGTACAGGCGCGCTCCCGCGGCCGCCAACGCTTCGCGCTTGACCACCGATGTCGAGATGCCCACCCGTTGAATATTCAGGCGCACACCCAACCGGGCCAGCACTTGCTGCGCCCCCGCCAGGCTGAACAGACCGTTGGCGGCGTCCTCGAACACCCAGGCCTCAGCCCCGTGCAGCGCTCCCCAACGCTCCGAAGGACGCCCCTCCAGAACGAGCGCTGCAGCGTCATCCAGCGCGGTTTCCAGCGGCACGCCGAGGGCGTGCAACAAAGCGCTCAGTGCGTGGATCGGCGAGGGTTTGCACAACCGCTGCGGCCCTTCTCCGCAGCGCGGCGCCAGCCAGGTCAGTGCGCCCCAACCCACCAGCGGCAGAACATCCAACCCCACCAGCTGCGCGCCCATCTCTCCCTCCGGCGTGCCAGAAGCTCCGTCCGGCGTCCGGGTGGGGCGATTGGTCATCACCGCGGCGGCGAATTCGCCGCGCTCCAGCCCGTCGAACAGGCGCCCCCGCAAGCCATCATCCAGCAGGGAGCGGTCACGCGTTTGCAGATAACTCTCCACCCCCGCCAGCTGCGAGGGCAGACGATAAACTTCCTCAAAGACCCGGCTGCCGAGGACCAGCTCCTGGAAAACCTGCATGGTGAACGAGGCTTCAATCTGGCGCGCGTTGAGCAAAACAGCCTCCATCGTCGCACGCTGCCGGGATGTGTAAGCCCGCCCATCCCTCGACAAATGCCGCCAGGCGCGCTCTCCCGGCAACGCGCCTTCCAGCAATCCTGTGTCCAGCTCCGTCACAAAGGCGCGGAAATCGGGCCGGGGCACGTCCAGCGGGGGTAACGGCGTCGCCAGGCGCCTGGGTAAGGTCGCCTGGGGATCAACCTGCCAACGAGCATCCAGCAGCAACGCGGCGCAAATAGCCGCCGAATCCCACTCGCTGGTCACGCCGACGGCTTCAAAAGCGGCGATATCCTCCGCTGTCAGGGAAACTCCCTCGATCCCCAATGCCCGGGCAACCCGCGCCACGGTCTCTTTGAGCGCGTCGTGGTAGCCATGCGGCTCCAGCAGCACGCCGTCCATATCGAAGAGCAGAATCTTCATCCGCCGCGCGTCTCCTTCCCGGCGTGGCGGCGGCGTAACTCAGCCTCCACATCCCCCAACGTCACACCACGGTAGGCCAACAACACCAGCAGGTGATAGAGCAAATCGGCGCTCTCCTCAATCAGGCGGCGATCGTTCTGGCCCTTCCCAGCGAGGATGACTTCCATCGCCTCCTCGCCTACCTTTTTTAGAATTTCATCTTCCCCGGCAGCGAATAAACGCGCCGTGTAAGAACCCGGGGGCGGGTTTTGTTTGCGCGCCCGGATAATCTCAAACAATTTATGCAGCATCTTGGGCCTCCAACGAGCGGTAGAAACAGGAAACTGCGCCAGTGTGACAGGCCGGTCCGGCGGGGTCCACCAGCAGCAACAGGGTATCGGCGTCACAGTCTACCATAAGCCCCTGCACGCGCAGCACATTGCCAGAGGTCGCGCCCTTGCGCCAGAGTTCCTGACGGCTGCGGCTCCAGAAGTGGGCCTCGCCAGTCTCCTGCGTGCGGCGCAGCGCCTCAGCGTTCATCCAGGCGACCATCAGCACCTGCAACGTCGCGGCATCCTGCACCACCGCGGGGATCAGGCCACGGGAGTCGAAACGCAACTCGGTGAAGGCCACAGCCTCGGTCCAGTTTTTCATCTTCAGCAATCCTTTCCAGGCGACGGTCACCTTCCGGCAAGTGACCATCACCTGATATCGGCTCAATGGCGGAAGTGACGAACGCCGGTGAACACCATTGTCAGGCCAAGTTCGTCAGCGGCAGCGATCACCTGCTCATCACGCACCGAGCCACCCGGCTGCACCACCGCGGTGACGCCCATCTCAGCAGCAGCCTGCAC
>WFTY01000034.1 GCA_015485245.1 Anaerolineales bacterium
TACCGGCCATCGAGGCGCGTGCCAACGAAATCCTCGATCGCTTAAGCGGCGGCGAGATGTCAGTGCGCTTTGAAACGCAGCGCGAACTGAAGACGCGCGACGACCTCAAGGAAACCCTGGAGATCCGCATCAGCGATCGCGCTGGCACGCGCGACTACGCCATGTATTCCGGCGGCGAGGCCTTTCGCGTCAACTTCGCCATTCGCCTGGCGCTCTCGGAGCTGCTGGCGCGGCGCGCCGGCGCGCGCCTGCAAACCCTGGTGATCGATGAAGGTTTTGGCAGCCAGGACGAGGTCGGGCGGCAACGCCTGATCGAAGCCATCAACATCATCAAAGCCGACTTCGCCAAAATCCTGGTCATCACGCATATCGATTCCCTGAAGGACGCCTTTCCAGCACGCATCGAAGTAGAGAAAACCCCGCGCGGTTCGATGATTCAGGTGATCTGAGCATGCCCTACGCGATACTCTCCACCGCGGGCGCTATCCTGGCGCTGGCCCTCATACGCTGGATACACAGCCGCGTGGACATCGAACCCGTCGTCGCGCCGCAAACCCTCCCGGCCAGCGCTCCCGCGCCCTTGATTTCCATCCTCGTGCCCGCGCGCAACGAAGCGCGCAACATCCACCGCTGCGTGACCTCCCTGCTGGCGCAATCCTATCCCCGCTTCGAATTGATCGTCATCGACGATCACTCCGATGATGAAACCGGCGCCATCCTGGCAGAAATTGCCGCCCAACACCCGCGCCTGCGCGTCATCCAGGGAAAACCTCTGCCGCCAGGATGGGCAGGGAAGCCCCATGCTCTCCACCAGGGCGCGCAGGCTGCCCGCGGCGAATGGCTGTGTTTTGTGGATGCCGACACCTTCGCCCACCCCGACCTGATCGCCAGCGCGTATCTGGCTGCCCGGGAACATCGCGCCGATCTCCTCACCCTGCTCACCGACCAGGAGCTGGGTTCCTTTTGGGAAAAAGTTGTGCTCCCGCTGGTGTTCATCGGCCTGTCGTTTGGCTTCCCCGTGGCCTGCGTCAACGATCCAGACTGCCCCGCAGCCATCGCCAACGGACAGTTCATCCTCATCCGCCGCCCGGTCTACCAGGCCATCGGCGGGCACGCGGCCGTGCGCCAGCGCATCGACGAAGACAAGGCCCTCGCCGAAGCAACCAAAGGTGCCGGGTATCGCCTGATTCTCGCCGACGGACGGCAAGTGGCGCGCACCCGCATGTACACTTCGCTGGCCGAAATGTGGGAGGGGTGGACGAAGAACATCTACCTGGGGTTGCAAGATCGCCTCTGGCTGTTGGGATTTGGTGCCACAATGGCTCTGGCGGGTGCGCTGGCCCTGCCGCTCTGGTTGCTGGCCGGAGCAAGCTGGCTGGTCGGCGGCGGCGGCTCACCCGCGCTGGCGGTCACCACAGAAGCAGCCCTCGTGTGGGCGTACCTTCTGTTCTGGCGGGTGCAGGGGGCGCGCAGCATGAGGATTCACCCCGCCTACGCCCTCACCCTCCCGCTGGGCGCGGCGGTCTTCGCCGCTATGATGTTCGCCTCCACCTGGAAGGTGCTTTCCGGCCGCGGCGTCACCTGGAAGGGGCGCGTTTACTCAGCGTGACTCGCGAGCGCCGCCTTACCCCACCGAGAGGAAAAACAGCGCCGAAATTCCCGCCCCCACCGCCGAGGCCAGCGTGTTGACCCAATCGTTGTTCAACCAGCGCCAGCCGCGCAGGCGACGCGTCGCTTCTCCGCAGGTGTGTTGGGGATGGCGTTCTGTTTCTTTTTGACAGGAGGGACAATAATAGATCGCCTGGACGGTAGCCCCCAGTATTGAATCAAACAACGACCCGCCGACTCCCCCCAGAGTAGCTGCGGCGATCAGGGCAACGGCGTGTTCCCTGGGGGAGAACAGCCCTCCCATCAGCCCGATGAGCAACGCCCCTCCCAGGGAGGCGGCAACCCCCCACAACGAGACCCCTCCCGAGGTTCCAGCCTCCACGCGCGCTCCCGAGGTAATCAGGCGCGGCGGCTGCGGATTCAACACTCCCAACTCAGTCGCCCAGGTATCCGCGTTCACCGCCGCCAACGCCCCCAGATAAGCCACCCAGATCATCAGCGGCGCGGGGGTCAGGTAGAAAGCAAAGGCCAGCACGGCGCCCAGGCCGCCATTCGCCAACACCTGCCCGGCATCGCGGCGGCTCCCTTTGGCAAACTTCCCGTTCAGGCGCGCCTTGCGCCCGGCGAAGGCTTTAGAAAGCGCGCTGGATGAGATAAAGAAAGTCAGCAGCACAACCGCCCACGGCAGCCCCCCAAAACCGAAGATCGCCCCTCCCGTCAGGCTGGCGGCCAGCCAGCCGCTCAAAGAGAGCGCCCCCA
>WFTY01000035.1 GCA_015485245.1 Anaerolineales bacterium
GACCAGCGAGCCGCCGAACTCCAGCGCAGCCGCCATCTTGAACAGCGCGGCGGCGCGCTGCGGGTCGCCTTCTTCCTGGTAGCGCCCGACATAGCGCACCACCAGTTCGTTCATGCGGAAGGAAGCGAAGCGATTGACCACACTGGTGAACTGGGTGATGGCCCCCAAAATACCGAACCCCGCCGGGCCAAGCAGCCGCGCCGCCAGGATGCTCTGGAAGACGCTCATCCCCGCCGAGAGGCCGGTGGCGCTGAGCAGGTAGCCAGCGTTCTTCAGAATGCGGCGCAGGAGGGGGTTTCGGAGGAGGCGGGAGGGGAGAGCGCGCAGTTTGTTCATGGGGAATCAGACCGCGGACGGCGGTCTGTCGTCCGCCGTCCGTTGCTCAACAGCGTCGTCTCACAGAGTCTCGATATCCTTCGCCCACTCGCGGTGTTCGTTGTACCACTCGATCAGGCGAGCGACGCCCTCGCGCAATGGCACCTGTGGCTGCCAGCCGAGAAGTTGGCGGGCTTTGGTAACATCCGCCTGATTGGCGAGCGCGTCGGCGGGGTGACGGGGGCGATGCTCGATGACCGCCTCCCGCCCGATGAATCCTTCCATCATGGCGATCAGCGCGTTGATCGAGATGCTCTCATGCCCGCCCAGGTTGATGATCTCATAGCCCAGCGGCTTGAGCGCCTGAATCGTGCCGCGGGCGATGTCATCCACATAGGTGAAGCCGCGCGTCTGCTCCCCATCACCGAAGACCACCAGCGGGCGGCCCTCGCTGATCCACTGGGCGAAGCGGAACATGGACATATCCGGGCGCCCCGCCGGGCCATAGACGGTGAAATAGCGCACCACGGTGACATCAATATCATACAGATAATGGTAGGCGTGCGCCAGCGCCTCAGCGCCCTTCTTGGTGGCGGCGTAGGATTGCAACGGGCGGCTGCTGTCGGCGGTCTCCGGCGTGGGAAGCGGCGCATCGCCGCCGTAGATGCTTGAGGTAGAGGCCAGAATGAACTTGGAGATGCCGTTCCGCTGGCAAAGTTCCAGCAAATTGAGCGTGCCGGTGACGTTGGTATCCACATATACCCAGGGGTCTTCCACGCTGGCGCGCACCCCGGCGCGCGCCGCCAGGTTGATCACAGCGTCGAATCGCCGATTGGCGATCGCCGATTGCTGATTGAGGGCCTCCCAATCGCTGATGTCGGCGCGCACGAAGGTAAAACCCTCGCGCCCCTGCAAGCGCCCCAGGCGGTATTCCTTCATCCGCACGTCATAGGCGTTGTTCAGGTTGTCGATGCCCACAACGGCATGCCCTTCGTCGAGCAGCATTTCGCTGACGCGCGAGGCGATGAAACCCGCTACGCCAGTGACCAGGTAATTTGCCATATTTTCCTCAATCGAATAGGACCGCGGACGACGGACCGCGGTCTGTCGTCCATCGTCTACGGTCGCCTCTACAATCGCACCACTTTAGGGTTATCCCGCCCGGCACTGCCGAGGGCGTTACGCGTATCCACAATACACTGCGCCGCCTCGAGGATGGCCGGGTAATCGTAAGTGCTGTGATTGGTGACGATGACCACGCAATCAGCTTGGCGCACGGCAGTAAGCAAATCGGGAACGCACACCAGGTCGAATTCTTCTTCCTTGAGGTGCGACACATAGGGATCGTGATACTCCACCTCGGCACCTTTCTGCGTCAGCAGGCCGATAACATCAATCGCTGGGGATTCGCGCAAATCGTCAATATCCGGCTTATAGGCCACGCCGAGCACCAGCACCTTGCTCCCTTTGAGAGCCTTGCCATGATCATTGAGCGCATCCTGCACTTTCTGGACAACGTAGCGCGGCATCCCCAGGTTGATCTCGGAGGCCAGTTCGATGAATTTGGCCGTGTAGTTCAGCGAGCGCAGTTTCCAGGAGAGGTAGAGCGGATCAATGGGAATGCAGTGCCCTCCCAGCCCAGGGCCGGGAGTAAATTTCATGAACCCAAAAGGCTTGGTGGCCGCGGCGTCAATCACCTCCCAGACGTCGATGCCGAGGCGGTCGCACATCACCGCCATCTCGTTTACCAGCCCAATGTTAATCATGCGGAAGGTGTTCTCCAGCAGCTTCGCCATCTCGGCCACTTCGGAGGAGGAGACAGACACCACGGTTTCCAGCGCGCCGCGGTACCAGGTTGCCGCTACCTCGGTGCAGGCCTCGGTGATGCCGCCGATCACCTTGGGGGTGTTGATCGTCGTCCAGTCCTCGCGGCCTGGGTCCACCCGCTCCGGCGAGAAAGCCAGGAAGAAATCCTGGCCCACTTTGAGGCCGATCGCTTCTCCCAGCTTGGGCAACAGGATTTCGCGCGTTGTGCCGGGATAGGTGGTGGATTCCAGCACCACCACCATGCCGGGGTGCATATATTTCGCCAGTTCATCCGAAACAGAGAGGATGAACGAGAGGTCAGGATCGCCGGTTTTACGCAGCGGAGTGGGCACGCAAATGCTGACCGCATCCGCTTCCTTCAGGCGAGAAAAATCGGTGGTGGCCGAAAGCCGCCCGGCCTTCACCAGCCGGGCGACATCCTCGCTGGTGACATCCTTGATATAACTCTCGCCAGCGTTTAGCTTCTCCACCTTGTCCACAGCCGGGTCAATGCCGAGGACGTTAAAGCCAGCGTCGGCGAAGACAGTGGCAAACGGCAGACCAACGTAGCCTAACCCCAAAACCGCCACGCGGGCAGTACGGTTATTCAGTTTTTCCAGCAAGCTATCTTTTGTCATTACCCAATCCCTTCCGTTCAGGGGAATAAAACATTGCCCGACCGACAACGATCAAAACAGCGTCAATTGTTTGGGGTCGGATTTCTCCTCAAGCGGTTCGACCTGATATTCCGGCGCGTCTTCCGCCTTGGCGATCAGCTCCGGCAACTGAGCGAAATCTCGCTCCACCACAGGGCGCAGCGAAGGCTGGTGCAACGCCGCGGCGGGGTGATACATCGGCACCACCAAGCGGTCTTTCACGCGCATCGCCCGTCCATGCACCGCGCTGATTTTGGCGTGCGGCAGAAACTTCGCCATCGAATAGCGGCCCAGGGTGACGATCACCTTCGGGTTGATAGCCTGGATCTGGCGCTCCAAATAAATGTCGCAGGCCTCCAGTTCCTCAGGTTTGGGGTCACGGTTCCCTGGCGGGCGGCATTTTACCACGTTGCCAATGAACACTTCTGAGCGCTTCAACCCAATTTGCGCCAGCAACTCATCCAGAAATTTGCCCGCAGCCCCGACAAAGGGACGGCCCTGCTCGTTTTCATGAAAGCCCGGGCCTTCACCGATAAACATAATTGCAGCGTTCACTGGCCCCTCGCCCGCCACGCCGTGTTTGCGAGAATAATGCAAATCACAACGCTTGCAGACCTGGACCTGACGTTCGATCTCACGCAAAACTTCTTCAGGATTCATCGTGGCACTCTCTCCTTTGTCCGTCACCCACCAGGAATTGGGTCTCCATGATGTAAGTACAACGGCGACAGCATGGCGATGTCATCGCTCTCGCCCGCCTGCCAGCGCGCCCAGGCCAGCTCAGCCAGAACCCCTGGACGCCGCGTGGACTGCGCCGGCGAAGCCAGCCGGATGGCAGCGCTTGTCGCCTCCAAACGGCGGCGCGCCTCGACATCCAGTTCGCCGCACAGGCGCGCAGGTGTTTTCAAACGATCCACCAGCTCATCCAGCGTGAGGTTCTCTACCTCGCCCGCCGGCTGCCAGCGCTCCTCACCCGCCTGATACCAGCCCACCGCCAGGCGTCTACGCCCGGCCCGCAACACCGCCGCCAACGGCACATCATCCAGCGGCTGCCCGGCAGCGAGGATATCCAGCGTGGGCACGCCGATCAGCGGCGCGCCGCGGCTGA
This sequence comes from Anaerolineales bacterium, assembly GCA_015485245.1. Taxonomy (GTDB): domain Bacteria; phylum Chloroflexota; class Anaerolineae; order Anaerolineales; family UBA11858; genus J130. The sequence continues at coordinate 3,886 of WFTY01000035.1, forward strand.
AAGCCAAACCTTTGACAAACGCCAGCCCAATGCGCAGCGCGGTGAACGAACCCGGCCCGGTCGCCACACCTAACGCGGCGATATCCGTCGTATGCAGGCCAATGCGTCCCATCAACGTCTCCACCGCAGGGGCCAACTCAACCGTGTGATAATTGCGGCTAACCCAGGTCAGCTCCGCCACCACCTGAGCGCCATCATAAAAAGCAATCCCCACACTGCGCGTTGATGTATCCACCGCCAGCAACATACTCACGCTCCAAACACCTGCTGGCGGAAATCCGCCAGCAACTGTTGATAATGTGCCCCGTTGGCCGAAAACAACATCTGCCGCCGGGTATCATCCAGCCAGGTCAGTTGCACCCGCAGACGCTCCGCGGGCAACGCCGCTTCGATGCGCTCGGCCCACTCGACCGCCAACGGGCCTTCAGCCAACATGGTTTCTAAATCCAACTCCACGGCTTCGGCCGGGCCGCTGAGGCGATAGGCATCCAGATGATAAAACCGCTCGCCACACGGCGGTAGACATTAACCAACACAAATGTTGGACTGGAAACCGCATCAAGCGATCCCCAACCAGAGGCAATCCCCTGCATCAGCGTGGTCTTTCCCGCGCCCAGGTCGCCACTCAAGGCAAGCACATCCCCCACCTGCAACAACGCCCCCAGGCGCATGCCCACCCGCCGGGTTTGCTCCGGGCTAAGGCTGATGAGTTCGCAGGAATGCGGATCGAGGATCGGGGGCGTCATGCTTCCGATTCTAAAGGGTAACGTCGGAAACGTAAAGCGCTCCGCCGCCCATTCAAGAGATCACCGTCAGGCGAGCGAGCGAGGCCACCACCCGCTTCAGCCCCACATCTTCAAAAAAGATATCCAGCACTTCGTCGCCTTCATCCAGTTTGCTGGTCAGCACCATCCCCTCACCCCAGCTTGGGTGTTGCACACGCATCCCCGGATGGAATTGCTGCTCCACCGCGGCAGGCGCATCATCCTCCACCCAAAGTTGCCGCCGACGAGCGAAGACGGAACGCCGCCGCGACGTTCCCTCCACCAGCTCCGGGGGAATATCTCCCAGGTAGCGCGACGGTTCGGCAGGCTCCGGGTAACCGTACAGATTTTTATTCAACGAATAGAGCAAATACAGACAATCCCTGGCGCGGGTGATGCCCACATAAAGCAAACGACGCTCTTCTTGCATGGCTTCTTCATCTTCAAACGAACGGCTGTGCGGCAACGTGCCCTCGTTCAACCCGACGATGAACACCACCGGGAACTCCAAACCCTTGGCGGCGTGCAACGTCAACAGCGTGGGAACGTTGGCGGCCTCGTCCAGCGTGTCTTGATCGGAGATCAGGGCAATATCTTCGAGAAAATCCACCAGGCGCCGGCTGCGATATTCCCCAGCCAGGCGGCGCAACTCCATGATGTTTTCCCAGCGCTCCTGCCCCTCTTCGCTGCCATCTTCCAGATATTCGCGATAACGAATATCCGCCAGGATGCGATCCATCAACTCCAGGGGGGAGAATTCATCCCGTTGAGCGCACCAGCCGCGCAGCAGCTTCCCAAACGCGGCCAGAGAGACGCGCGCACGGGAGGGGATAGCTGTTTCCGCGGGGGATTCTGCCCCCTCCTCCAATTGCAGGAGGACCTCCCCCGGGGTGAGGCCCATCCTTTGAGCATAGGTCTGCAACGCCAGCAGGCTCTTGTTGCCGATGCCGCGTCGCGGCACGTTGATCACGCGCGTCAGGCTGACTTCATCGCGCGGATTTTGCACCAGACGCAGGTAGGCCACCACGTCCCGAATCTCCCGGCGACCATAAAAGCGCTGTGCCCCTACCAGTTTATAGGGCAACCCGACGGCCAGGAACGCCTCTTCCAACAGGCGCGACTGAGCGTTGGTGCGGTACATGATGGCGAAATCGCCCGGCTGCGCCGAGCCGGCGGCCACATCGTTGGCGATACGGTTGACCACAAAAGAAGCCATCTCGTGATCGTCGTACAGTTCACGCACCACAATTTTCGCCCCGGCGCCGCGCTGGGTGAACAGCTTTTTGGGAACGCGGTAGGGATTGCGATCAATCACCGCCATAGCCGCATCGAGGATGTTCTGAGTAGAGCGGTAATTTTGCTCCAGCAAGATCACCTGCGCGTCGGGAAAATCCTGCTCAAAACGACGCACGTTGCGGTAATCGGCCCCGCGCCAGCGATAGATGGATTGATCGGCATCGCCAACCACAAAGATGTTGCGATGGAACGAGGCCAGATGCCGCAGCAAGGTGTATTGAGCAAGGTTAGTATCTTGAAACTCGTCTACCAGCAGATGTTCGTAACGACGCGCGTAACGCTCCCGCAAAGCCGGTTGGTCTTCCAGGAGAAAGACCGTCCACAGCAGCATGTCGTCAAAATCCACCGCATTGCTGGCAAGCAAAATTTGCTGGTAACGCGTGTACACTCGCTTGACGACTTCATCGCGGTAGCTTTGCACTGGGAAATCATCCACAAAGATCAGCTCGTTCTTGGCGCGCGAAATGGAGGCATGGATGCTCTGCGGGCGGTAGCGCTTCTCATCCAGGTTGAATTCCCGTAACACCTGCTTGACGATGCGAAGCTGATCATCGGCGTCGAAAATCACGTAATTGCCGTCAAAGGGCAGGTATTCCGCCTCACGGCGCAGGATGCGCCCACAAACCGCGTGGAACGTCCCCAACGTCAGGCCACGGCTGCGCCCGCCGATCAGGCCGTCCACGCGCGCTTCCATCTCGCGCGCGGCTTTGTTGGTGAACGTGACCGCCAGGATGTGATATGGCTGCACCCCCAACTGCGCGATCAGATAGGCGACGCGATGAGTGAGGACACGCGTTTTGCCGGAACCAGGGCCGGCGAGCACCAGCACCGGCCCGGTGCCCGCCATCACGGCCTGTTGTTGCTGCGGGTTGAGTCCCTCCAGATAATCCATGCGAGGGATTGTATCGCCGCCCCAGGGCTTTGGCAACCCAGAGGCCGCACAGCGCTGCCAGTAGCCGACATTGCCAAAGGAATCACCATACGCTACAATCAGGTCATGCAAATAAGCACAAACTGGGGCCTGATTGGGCACGAATGGGCCGTCAACCTGCTGCGCGGCCACCTTGTCAATCAACGCGTACGTCACGCCTACCTGATCACCGGCCCGCGCGGCGTTGGGCGGCGCACGCTGGCGCTGCGCATGACTCAAGGACTGAACTGCCCTCAACCCTCCGCTCTCGGTACCCCCTGTGGAGCATGCTCCACCTGCAAGCGCATCGAGCGCATGCAACACCCCGACCTGATTCCCATCCAGGCCGAGGGAGAGAGCGGCACCCTGAAGGTCGAGCAAATCCGTGCGTTGCAACGCGGGCTATCACTCACGCCCTATGAGGCACCGCACAAGATCGCTCTGCTGCTCCACTTTGAAAAGGCCAACGCCAGCGCGGCCAACGCGTTGCTGAAAACGCTGGAAGAGCCACCGCCCAAAGTCATTCTCTTTCTGACCGCCCTGGACGGGGAAGCCTTGCTGCCAACCATCACCTCTCGCTGCGAATTGATCCGCCTGCGCCCGCTTCCGTACACCACCGTCGCCGAGGGGCTTCAAAGCCGCCTGGATATCACTGCCGGTGAAGCCCGCCTGCTGGCACACATCGCCAATGGATGCCCCGGCGCGGCGATCCGCCTGCACGCTGAGGAGGGAGCGCGCCAACAACGCCGTCGTCACCTGAAGGCACTACAAGAGGTGCTCCGCCAAAACCGGGTGCAACGCTTTCACTACGCCGAAAAACTATCTCAGGATCGCCTGGCCCTCAAGCTCACGTTGCTGAGCTGGCTTTCCCTATGGCGGGATGTCTTGTTACAAGCCAGCGGCTCTGAGGCGCAGTTGACCAACCTGGATGAAAAGACGTTTATCCAGCAGGCCGCGCACGCCCTGGGCTGGCAGGCTGTGGCGGACGCGGTGCAACACCTCACGCGCACCATCATGCTGCTGGAGCAAAACGTCAACGCCCGCCTAGCCACGGAGGCCCTGCTGCTCCAACTGCCGCGTTTACGCTGAGGAAAAACGCCTGCGCGACCATTCCCTCTCCACCCGGTTAATCAAGCAGATGATTATCACGCATGAACCCAAGGCCCCAGCAAACCGACCGCTTTACCCGGTCGCCACATTCTATCTATTTCACCCTGGAGGAAACTAAATGAAGAGAACAATCTGGATTGCCCTGCTCACCCTCAGCCTGGCAGCTCTGCTCGCCGCCTGCGGAGGTGGCCAGGCCGCCCCATCCGACGCCCAACAACAGGCAGACTCATCCAAAAACGATGCAGCCAGCCTTCCCACCGCCGAACCCAAAGAACTGCCCCCCGACAGCCCCGGCGCCATCTTCCAGCAAGCCATGGCCGGGGTAGAAACCGACGTCATGCCCTTCATTGAGGGGATCCCCACGCCGGATCAAGGCACAACCTCCATTGCCACCAGCGAGCGCCTGGAATTCATCACCACCTTGTCCATCGAAGAGGCCGCTCAATTCTACCGGGACACCTTCACTCAACTGGGTTTGGTCGAGATTGAGGAACTCACCGAGGAGTCTGAGTTCAGCATCCGCATGGTCTTCGGCGGATATCCAGGCGGGAAAGCGGTGCGCGTCAGCGTGGTGCCGGTATCCAAGATGAGCAACACCATTAAGGTCAACATTCTTAACCCCGAAGATCTCTAAGAGAGTACCATCTCTTTGCCATCGTCAACCGGGGTTTGCGGGCATGACACCTGCAAACCCCGGTTGCGCGTCTGGCGGGTCGAAATCCGGTGCCGTGAACTTCCGGGCTATGCTATACTAGCGGCGGGAGCGCTCGCCCATGACGACATCCTCCATCCAAAGCCAATACAGCTCCACGCAAGAATCCCTGGAGCTCCTCTATCATATCAGCCGTGAGATCGCCTCGACGCTGGATCTCACCGTGGTGTTGCAGCGCGTGCTGTCGCTCTCCATGCGCACCATCGGCGCAGTGAGCGGCAGCCTGATTGTGATCGACGAGGACGATACGCCTCTTGAAGCTGCCATCATCTATGAAGACGCCGTACTGGAACACAACACCGAACGCATCCAAAACCTGGTCCGCGACGGCCTGGCGGGGTGGGTCATCGAACACGCCGAGCCGGCCTTGATCTACAACACGCAGCGAGATGAACGCTGGATGTCGCGCTCTCCCTCCTCGCAGACGACGGAGAAGGCGAAATCAGCCCTCAGCGTCCCCCTGATCGCGCGTGACACGCTGGTCGGCGTAATTACCCTGTCGCACCCGGTGCCGTTTTTCTTCAATCAGGAACACCTCGAGCTGCTCCAGGCCATCGCCGATCAGGCCGCCATCGCGGTGCTCAACGCCCAACTGTACGAAACCAGCAAACATCAGGCTCGCATCATGGGCGCGCTGGCAGAAAGCGCCGCGGCGATCACCGCTTCGCTCAACCTGGATGAGGTGCTGCAACGCATCCTGGAAAAAATCAACCAGGCGCTACAAGTCGAGGTCGTTTCGCTGGCCTTGCTGGATGAGCACAAAGATACGCTGGTGTTTCGCGCCTCCACCGCGCCGCACGTGATGGGCAAGGTGGTCCCCGCCAACCAGGGCATCCTCGGGCAGGTTCTATCCACCGAAGAGGGCCTGATCATCGCCCGTGCATCGCAGGACGAGCGCTTCACCCCTCACGTCGATGGCATTACCAGCCCGGCACCCCAGGCAATCGCCTGCGCGCCAATTCGCTCAAGCGACGAGGTGATCGGCGTCATCCAGGCAGTCAACCCGCTGGAAGGGATGTTCAAACAGGACGCCATCATCGTGCTCAACGGCATCGGCAACCTCGCCGGGACAGCCATTCAACACGCCCAACTATTCGAAGAGTTGCAGGCCGCCCACCACCGTTACCGCGACCTGTATAACAGCAGCGCCGACGCGATTCTCATCACCGACCAGCACGGCTGGATCACTGAGGCCAACTATCAAACCTTCGCTTACACCGGGCTTTCACTCCATGAGCTGCTCAACAAGCACATTCGTGAGATACACAACCTGGATACGAAAACAGTGGGCGAAAGCTTGGAATACATCGGCCCCGGAGAGATGCTAACGTACGAATCAGAGTTGTACACACAAAATGAGCGTATCATCCCGGTCGAAGTCAACGTCCACGCCATCTCCATCGAGGGGAAAGAAGCCCTGCAATGGACCTTTCGGGACATCACCGCCCGCAAAGAACTGGATCAACTGCGGGATGACCTGATCTCCATGGTGTACCACGACCTGCGCTCGCCGCTCTCCAACGTGCTTTCCAGCCTGGATGTACTCGAAAGCATTCAATCCTTCGACGAAGACCCAACTATCAAAGCGCTGTTCGAAATCGCCGTCCGCTCCACCAAGCGCATCGAACGGCTGACCAATTCGTTGCTTGATTTCAATCGCCTCGAAGCCGGACAGCCCGTCACCAACACCAGTCCAACCGATGCCCGCGAGCTGATCGAATCTGCCGTGGTGGAGGTGCTTCCCATTGCCAACAACAAGGATCAGGAGATCATCATCCGCGTGCAGGAAGGGTTGCCGCCCGCCGAGATTGATGACGGCATGATCCAGCGCGTGCTCATCAATCTATTGGAGAACGCCGTTAAATATACCCCGCCAGGGAGCCACATCACCGTCGGCGCGGCGCAGGCGAACGATCACATCGCCTTCTGGGTGGAAGATACCGGCCCCGGTATCCCGCCAGAAAAACGCGCCACGATCTTTGATAAATATACCCGCCTGCATGGTAAAGGCGGGCCCAAGGGAATCGGCCTGGGGCTGGCCTACTGCCGCCTGGCCGTGGAGGGGCACGGCGGGCGCATCTGGGTAGATGAAGCTACCAGCGGCGGCGCCCGCTTTGCCTTTACGCTGCCAATTACCGCCTCCGAATCCCAGGATGAGAACACTTCTACCAGGGAAGCGCCTGAGGAAACCCCCAAACCTGCCAGCTAATCAGGCCATGCACCGAAGGAACACCTATGCAAGAGATCACAAACGCTATTTTTTATGAAACCGCATACGCCGGTGTGACGCTGGGAGCCATCGTGCGCCCCAAGGGCACTCTGCTGATCGACGCGCCGCTGCACGCCGATGACGCGCGCGCCTGGAAATCCACGCTGATCACGCAGAGCCGCGGGATGCACCGTCTCATGGTACTCCTCGACGCGCATGCCGATCGCGCCCTGGGCAGCCGGGCGATCAGTTACCCCATCATCGCTCACCAACACACCGCCGCCGAACTGGCGAACAAACCGGCTATCTTCAAAGGCCAGAACAACGAAACCGGCGCCGAATGGGAATACCACAACGATCTGAGCGGCACGCGCTGGCGACTGCCCGACTTCACTTTCGACCACGCCCTCACTCTGCGCTGGAGCGGCCTCGAGATCCATGTGGAACACCATCCCGGCCCCGCGCCGGGGGCGGTCTGGGTGCACATCCCCGCAGAAAAAATCGTCTTCATTGGAGACGCCGTTATTCCGAACCAACCCCCCTTCCTGGCCCAGGCTGACCTGCTCGCCTGGCACGAGACGCTCAACTACCTAGCCTCGCGCGCCTTCAGCGACTACACCTTCATCAGCGGGCGCGACGGGCGCGTGAACGTTCAGCAAGTG
>WFTY01000036.1 GCA_015485245.1 Anaerolineales bacterium
GCCGCATCTCCTTCAAAGCCTGCGCTGAAAGCCCGGCGCTGGCCTCCCAATGCACCCGGCCTTCCCCGTCAAGACGGCCAACAACCACCGCTGATTCCGGAAACAGAGAGCGCACATCTGAGGCGGTCTCCTGCAACAATTGAGCAAGCGGCTTTTCCAATGGCGAAACCAGCAAGCGCTCCAGCATTCCGCGCCAGGCTTTCAAACGATGTTTCAACTGGCTGGCGCGCTCCTCCTGCTCCCGAATACGGCGCAGGTTGCCGATGGCAATCGCTGCCTGAGAGGCCAGCAGGCGGATTGCGTCCAGGGCAAATTGATCGAACGCGCCGGGGTGTGTGGCGTGAAGGTGCAACGCCCCAACCACTTCCTCGCGATACGCCAGGGGAGCGATAAGCGCAGCACGCACGCCTTCGTGGGCCGGTCGCCGCAAACCCTCTGGGAGATCGTCCGGCGGCCAGGCATAGTCGGGGATGAGCAGCGCGTCGCCATAGCGGAGCAACTCCGGATCAAGGGCCTGTTCCGGCTCTCCCGGCGGCTCCCCTTCGAACATCTCCACCTGATAGATATCCTCCCTCCCATCGGGCTTGAGCAGGTACACGGCGCCACACTCGGCGGAGGTGAGCTGGATGGCGTCTGTGTAAATGCGGCGCAACAGACGAGGGAGATCGCGGACGGTGTTGTATTCCCGCCCGGCGAGCGCCACGGCGTTCAACTGCTCGGCGCGCTTGCGAAGCGTGGCATCAGTCTGCTGGGCCAGGGTGGCGCGTTCCACGGCGACGGCCAACTGATTGGCGACTGTGGAGGCCAGTTGAATATCGCTGCGGGTAAAGTGCTCTGCCCGTCGGCTGGCAAGCATCAGCTCACCCATGCCACGCCCACGAGCAATCAGGGGCACATCAATCACCGAACGCACGTCCAGCGTATCAATCAGGGAGCGGTAAGGAGGCAGAATGCGCTCATCGGTCTGGGTATCCCCTGAGATGAAGGTGCGCTGGCTGTTGGTCACCATCAAAGGGGCAAAGCGCTCCGCCACAAGGATCCTCCCCAGACGACTGTGCAACTCTTCTGGAACGCCGTAAATCGAGGCGCGGTGGGCGCTCAACTCGTTTTTTTCCGCATCCAGGAAAAATACCGCCGCAGCGTCCACGTTGAGCAAACGGGCCAATTCAATCAGCGAGAACTTGAGGATCTCATCCAGGTTGGCCTCGGATCCCGCCAGACTGGCAATGCGGCGCAACGCCTCGGCGCGCAAAGCGCGGCGCACCGATTGATGTAGCAAGTCCGCGTTCTCAATAATCGGCGCAGCCTGGCCGGCGATGATGGAAAGCAAACGGAGGTCGTCGGGAGTGAAAGCTGTGCCATCGCGCTTGTTGGCTGCTTGCAGATATCCCAGCGAACGGCCGCCGCTTTTTAACGGCACCAGCACAGTCTGGTGGATGCCCGCGGCGCGCACCGCGGGCGCCAGCCCCAGGTCGATCAAATCAGCGTTTTCGGCGGCATTCTCCGCGACGATGACTTCCTGAGCACGCCAGACGCGTTCCGCCGGGCTCTCGGGAGGAATTTCCACCTGATAAAGCTCCACAAAATTAGCCGGTACGCCGAGGAAAGGCGCCTGCGCGCTCAGACAGTGGGTCACATCGTCAAAGAGCAGGAAACCGGCCATCTCGACATCGAGCAACGGGGTGATCCCCTGCGCCAGTTGGGCGAACAGCTCCTCCGAGTTGCGCACCGAGCTGACCGCCTGGGTCAGATTGGCCAGACTGGCCAGCTCCAGGGCGCGGCGCTTTTCCTCACGATACACCAGCGCGTTGTGCAAGGCAATCGCGGCCTGCCCCGAAAGTAATCGCAAAACCTGCACATCATCATCGCTATACGCATCCGGCTCCAGCGAGGTTAAGTCCAGCGTGCCTATCAGCTCGCCGCCCATGAGCAAGGGAATGCCCAGATAGGAGCGGAAGGGATATTTGCGGCGATCAATCAGTGGGCGGAATTCGCGGTTGACATCTACATCAGCGACCAGCACCGGCTCACGGCGCGCGGCGACATAGCCCGAATAACCCTCGCCGATGGGATAGCGATCGGCGGTGACCTCCAGACGCCGATCTACCCCGGCCACACCCACAAACCGGTAGGGAATCAGATGTTGTTTTTCGGCATCCCAGATGGTGATTTCAGCAAAATCAGTCGGAATAAGGCGCTCCACGCTGTCGAGAATGGCATGCAGCGTGGTTTCCAGATCCAGGTCAGTGGCCATCGCCTGACTCAGCGAGGCGAGCACCTGCATGGTTTGCGGAGAGGCATCCGTCCCACGCTCGCCGAGGCGAGTGAGCTGGTGCGGACGCATAGCGACCAACACAGCATTGCCGCTCCCGTTGGGGAAGAAGAAGGACGTACCTTCAATCAGTGTACCTCCAACCGAAAACTGCGCCACCCCTTCGGCCGCGCACAGCGAGATGAACGCCTCCCCCGGACGCGTTTTGCGCGCCAGGCGCTCAAAAGCCGGTCGTTCCTCCCAAACGCTGAACAACTCACGGGCGGCGCGGTTCATGTAGGAGATTCGCCCCCCCGGGCGCAAGACCATCACAGCATCCTGGTGCTCCGGCAAGTCGGACGTCACTGGCAGGAGAGCATTCTCTCGGGAGATCGCCAGGCGGCGCGTCACCAAACGCGTCGCCAGCACCGTCAGGGCAAGGAAGAGCAACCCGACGAAGAACATCGCCACGCCCAGAGGTACCGCGCCCAGATCAATCATCAATCCATCAAATCTTCAGAGAAGCTCACTCTGCCGTACGGCGCGCTTCGGCAGCCAGTTCGGTAATCTCGCGAATATCAGCAAACTGGTAATCTTTCCCCGTCACCACGCCCACGCCCACATCCATCAAGGGCACATGCTCTTCCCCGCCTTCCGCGTTGGTGATGGCGATATATCCTCGCTCGCGGTCGATGAAATTGTAATGCGTGAGGATCTCCTCGGCAAAACGCTTGGTGACCGCTTCACGGATGGCCGGCGCACACTCCGCCGTGGTGATCACCACAAAGCTATCCCCCCCTGCATGACCGATAAAATCATCCGGCGTGCCGTGTTCATCCACAATTTCATTGAGCAGCATCGCCATAAAGCGCAACACATCATCCGCGGCCACAAAGCCATACTCCTCGCGGAAAGACTGATAGTGGTTGATGCGCAAATCCATCAGCGCCCAGCCATCGGTGCGGATAATGCGCCGCAGATGATCTTCCAGCAAACGACCTGAAGGCAGGCCGGATCGCGGGTCGGTGAGGCTCTCCCGCTCCGCGCGGGCGATGGCGTTCTGCACACGCAGCTTCAACTCTTCGATATCGAAGGGTTTGGTGATGTAATCATCCGCCCCCAGCTCCAACCCCTGCAAGCGGTCGCTGCGTTCGTCCTTCTGTGTGAGAAAGATCACCGGAATATGGCTGGTGCGCGTGTTGGTGCGCAATCGACGGCAGACCTCATAGCCATCGATATCCGGCAACATGATATCAAGGACAATGAGATGAGGAAGATTCTGGCGCGTCTTTTCCAGGGCCTCCGAACCGCGCTGGGCCACATGGACATCGTATCCCTGGCCGGAAAAGTAAATCCGCAACATGTTCGAGATATCAAAATCGTCCTCAACAATCAACAATCGATGTTTGCTCATAAGGTCCTCCCAAGGTTGGGTCGTCATAGAAGCCAGGTCAGCCTCACGCTCGCGCCGCGACTGCCTGGCGAACCTCTGCGATCTGTTTTTGTGTGACCGGCTTTTCAAACGAACGAAATCCGCTCAACCGAAAGCCGTGTTTGCGGGCAATCCGGGCGATCTCGTCCACGCGCTGACGCCCGATCGCCTTGCCCAGGGTGTAATCTTCAAAACGTCCTTCCAGGGCCAGCGCCATGGTTTCCGCCATACAGGCGTATGCCTTTCCCGGAGGAAAGCCAAAGTCAAAATGAAAATTCACCGCGCCGGGCACGGAGACCACCCCGCCATCGATCACCAGCACATCTTTGCGCCGGGCGGCTACCAGCGCAGAGACGTCGCGCGGGCGGGCCACATCACATACCACGCTTCCCGAACGCAGATGCCGCGGCTGAATGATTTCCCTGGCGGCGCTGGAAACAGCGAGCACAATTTGCGCCTGACGCAAATCTTCTATCGCCGTGCTCACCAACAGCTCTGCCCGACTGCGCCCTTCCAGCGAATTGGCGAAATCCTGCAAGCGGGCCTGATTTTGCGCGATCAGGTAAAGCCGGGGGACGCGTTCGGCCAGCATTTCGGCACACACCTGCCCGATCGCGCCCGTGGCGCCGACCACCGCGGCCGTGGCAGCTTCCAGCGATATGCCCAACAGCCGCGCCGCCTCCAGCAAGGCTTCCACCGCTACAGCGATGGTATAGGCATCACCGGTGGTCACCGGGACATCCAGGGCCTGCGCGATCGTCAGCCCGCCATCGCCGACTACCGAGGTAAACGCGCCCAGGCCAAGAATTTGCGCGCCGAGACGCTCTGCCAGCCACCCCGTTTGAATGATCTTCCGATAGGCGACTCTTTCCGGTAATTCTAACATACGCGCCGCGGTCAGCGGGCAGGCAAGCAGCCAGCCCCTGATCTGCTTACCCGTCGCCTGAGAGGTGATGCCCTCGACCTCCGAGAGATACACCGGCGGGAAATAGGTGGAGAAGAAATTAATCAAGGGAACTGGAAGAAGCCGCCCCAGCAGTGGGAACTTGCGACTGACATCGCGTTTGGGGTCAATCGGATGGATAATGAAGGCAAAAGTATCCACAGACTACCAGGTCTCGTACCCGACTTCGCCAGGACGGGGATATAGGCGATGATGTAAATCGGCGAAATTGTAGCGGTGATGATCGCTATCCTCAAAACGCACATCTTTCATAATCACGCGGCGTTCTGGCGAAGCCACCAAGACGACGTCGGACTCAATCGTCCGCGCCGGGAAGACAATCATCCCCGAACCCAGGCGGCAATTATGCCCCACACAGCCGCCCAACACCGGACGATTGGCATCGCTCAGCGTGCGCCCGTCACCGTGCAATGCCTGGAGCGGCGTGGGGATCAGGTTGAAATCGGTGAAGGTTGATCCCGCCCCAATGAAGGTGTTGCGCCCAATCACGCACATCTGCAAGCAGGTGTTTTGCGCCACCATACTGTTATCCATAAAGGTGGTCATGAACATCGCCGCGCGGAAGGGCAGAAACGCGCCATCGCCCACCACCGAAAGCATCAACTGGCAACCCTGGGAGATGTTGACGTTGTCGCCGATGATGCAGTTCTCAATCACCGACCCGGCGCCAATGGTGACGTTGTCGCCGATGGTGGTTGGCCCGTGGATCACCGCGGTGGGGTCAATCACGCAGTTGCGCCCAATCTTGACTACGCCAGAAGATTCGAGCACCTGTTTTCCCTCGTACATCGCCCGCGCCAGCACTCCCAGCTTGAACCACGGATCACGCGCCAAGCGGGCTTCAAAGCGCGCCCCGCGGGTGAAAAGGCCAAAGACCACATCGGCGATGAAGATGTGCACCCACGAATCAATGGCGATCACGCTGCGCAACGGCACCTGGAAGGTAAGATCACCTGTCTCAGAGGCCATGTAGGTGGGCACATGGTAATACCCCACCTCGCGCGCCTGCAAATCAATCACCAGCGGTTCAGCCTGATCGGTCAGCCCGTTGGGGTAATACCACAAATCCAGCAGATACAAATCCCCCTCCCGCTGATAGGAGGTTGAAAGCGGTAAAGCATGCTCGCGGAACGCCGGATCGGACGCGGCGCAAGCCGCCCTGGAAGCATAAGGACGCCGCCGCGCCGCATCCAGGAAAGCGGCCAGGTACTCGGCGTCAAAATACAGGTTATCGCGGTAAACCAACGCCTCGCCGGTGAACCGGGGGAGCGGCGCACCCGGCGGCAATTCAAATTCATGGGAGATATATGGCGCCAGCACATCGCGCTGAACCAGCCAAAGCGGCTTGTTCTGAATGCGCAGGTCGCGCGCCGGTTCGTTGAAGGGGTGAATGTTAACTGCTGCAGGGAGGATAAATTTTTGCATCGCTCATCCCAACGGTTCTTTGTCAATCACTATTGTACACGCAGAATCTCCTTGGGCAATGCAATTCGTCTCCTCAACGCGGAAGAACTTCCCCCCACTGACCCAGTACAGCGCCTCTTGCAGCACACCAACCGCCAGATGGCAGACGGGATGTTCAGCCCGTCGCTCCCAACAAACCGGGCAACGATCAATATGCCACAGCACTCGCTCACCGCGGCTTTCCACACGCACGCGTTGATCGGTGTAACGGTTGAATACTTCAGCAAACATCTGCATCCCGGTTTCGATCTTGGCTTCTAACGGCAGCAAACGAAAAGCGATATCGCCCACGCCAACCAGCGGCCCAAACTCGCGCAAGCCGTATTTAAAGGTCGCCCGTCCCACTCGCAGGGCAATCCCCCGTCCGGCCAAGGCGCCATAATAACGTTCGATCCCTTCCATTGTGCGACTCACCAACGAAAAGGAAAAACCCCGCTCACCGTTGGCCGCGGGAAGGGTATGGATCAGCTCATCGAGTTTGACAAAACGGAGGACATCCGCCAGATTCTCATCCCCCAGTTCATCCGCAGTCGCCATCAAAATCATCCGCCCCATCGTATTCGGGTAGAAATACTTTGTGGGGGTCAGAGTCATACACCATTATCCAGAAAATCGTGCAGCGTGTGCATAAAACGCTCCGGGGCATCCAACATGATGAAGTGCCCGGCGTTCTTAAAACGCTCAATGCGCACCTGGGGGATGTTCGCCTGCATCAATTGCCATTGGTTGGGATTCACGATCACGTCTCGATCGCCGTACATGCCCATGGCAGGCACGCGGATTTCGGAAAGCCGCGGGCGCAGGTCGGTCTCCCGCAACGAGGCGATGCTCAGGAGGAAGGACTCCAGGGTGGTACGCGAGAGATCGTGGCTGATCGTCTCATACCAGTTTGGATTGCTGGTGATAATCGGTGCTGAGAGGCGCAGCCCCAACCGCAACGCCCACATCATCCGAAAAACCAATACGGCGATCGGCCGGCGGCCAGCCAGCTTCAGCATCAAGGCCAGAGATGAGCCAACAATCGGCGAGCCAATTACAGCAACTTTGGTCACTCGTTCCGGAAAGCGCAAGGCCGTCATCAGGCTCACCGTGCCCCCCATGCTGTGCCCCACCAACGGCGCCTGCACAATCCCCAGGTGTTCCATAAACTGATCCACCATGCTGACAAAATCCTGAACGGCAAAGGTGGGCACTTTTTTGCCGCTCTCGCCAAACCCCCAAAAATCCAGGGCATAGGTGCGGTAATACTGCCCCAGATACTTCATCGTCTCCTGCCATAGCCCCCAGGACCCCAGCCACCCATGCAACAACAGCACCGGACGACCGCGGCCGTATACCTCATAATGCAACACGCCTTGATCGGTTGTTATGGATGACACGGCAGCTGCAAACCCTGTATCATGGAATACCGTCTACCGGGAATTTGCTTCCATCTCTGCCAGGATGCTATAGAGCAATTCCAGCAGCACATTCTTGACGGATTCTTTCTCAAGGGCAACGCAAGGCAACAATTTCACTTTCGGGTCGAGGCGCAGGGCAATCCGCATATCATCCACCGACCAGGCATCCGACGCGTCTTGCTTATTGGCCGCGACGACATAAGGCGTGGGCGCGTAGGCGCGAAAAGTCTCCAAAATACTACGCGCCTCGCGAAAGGTCTCCGGACGGGTGCTGTCCACCATGACAATAAAACCGAGCATCCCCTCCGAAAGGATCTCCCACATGAAATCAAACCGCTTCTGGCCAGGAGTGCCGAAGAGGTAAAGCACCAGGTTATCATCCACGGTGATCCGCCCAAAATCCATCGCCACGGTGGTCGTCTCTTTGATGCGTTCAGCTTCGGAAGTAATCTTGCGCTCCGTAGCGACAACATCAATCTCACTGACCGTTTGGATGAATTCGGTTTTCCCGGCGCTAAACGGCCCGGTAACGACCATCTTTACTGTTTGCATAGTGCCTCGCCTCTAAAATCGTTCCATGACGGCTCAAATAAAACTACAGCGATCGAATTCGATGAATAATGCGATTGACCAGCGAGATCTGCTCCTCCGGGTCCGAGACCGGCAGCATCGGTTTCTTCCGCTCCATCTTGGCCCCTTCCGGACGCACCATCTCTACCAGGCCAGCCTGTAACAATCCATATACAATGCGACGAATCTCCAGGTCGTTCATCTTCGTCGCCGCTGCGATCTTTTTCAGCGTGTTCTTGGGGTCGATGTACGACACCACGCGCCATTCTTCGACGCTCAGGTTGACGTTGCGCAAATCCGCGCCGGGGCGGTCGGTGAATTTCAGCGCCACGTCCAGGCTAGGGATTTCGTCCTGAAGCTGCTCCCATTCCCGCAAGCGACGGGAGGCGTCGATGATGATGTTCTCCAGGCTGATTTGCAAGGTGATCTTGCCATCGAGGGGGGGGAAACCGTCCTCAAAGGTAAACAGCCCCTCTACCCAGGTGAAGAGTCGCTCCAGCACGCTCACATAGGCGTTGCGCAGGCTGGCGAGGATATCTTCTTGTGTGAGGTAATTGGCATTGATTAACAACAAGCCTAATTCTTTGTCGCTCATCGTCCCGGAGCGCGACTTGATGACTTTATACTGCGCCCGGGTCAATTTTTTGGCGCGATAGAGAATGGCAACCAGGCCGTCATCCTCTGATTCCATGCGCGCATAAGCAAGTTTGCCATCTCGAAAAGCAACCCAGGCCCTATCCCCCGTCCCGTCTACCGTCAAGGATCCAGTCTTCCCGGCCAAGTGGATGAGATTCAAGAGCTGGCTGATGGTGAAATCACGCAGGTTGCCCTTTAGTGCCATAACAGTGTTCGTATTGGTATGTTCCGGTGAAAATTCACAATGGGGCGATTATACTGCCCTTGAAAGAATGCGTCAAACCAGGCCAGAGCGGCCGCAGATCAGGCATCAACCGGTTGTGGCACAGCCTGCAAATCCCGAAAAGCAAAGCGAATCCGCCATACCTGGATGGCAGCCTCCAATTGAATTTGCAGAGACATCTTGGAAACACCAGCATGCCGCTCGGAAAAGTAAATCGGGATCTCGCGCATGCGAAACCCCAGCCGACTGGCGATATACAGCGTTTCAATCTGGAATGCGTACCCATTAGAACGCACCCGCTCCCAGGGAATCGCCCGCAAGGCAGCAGCCCGCCACAGGCGGAACCCACCAGTGACATCCCGCGGGGCAAGGCCCAGGATGGCGCGCGCGTAAAAGTTCCCAAACGCCGATAAGCCTTTGCGCCACAACGGCCAGGCCGTGTCCAGCATCCCGCCAGTCACATAGCGCGAGCCGAGCGCCATATCGCAATCTTTCAGCGCGGCCTGCAATTCCACCAGCTTTTCTGGAGGGTGCGAAAAATCTGCATCCATCTGGCCGACGAAATCCGCTCCGTCATCCAGGGCACAGCGAAAGCCATTGACATACGCCGTCCCCAGCCCGCCCTTCTTGGCTCGATGGAGAACTTTCAAACGCCCGACGTACTGCGAGGCCAGCTCATCGGCCACCGCTCCCGTGCCATCAGGGCTGTTATCGTCCACGACCAAAATGCGCAGGTTGTCAATCGGCTGAGCGAAAACAGCCGCCACGATCTTGGGCAGATTCTCACGTTCGTTATATGTTGGAAAGACAATTGTTGTCACAGACATAATTAACCATCTTGGGATGGCACTCACCGCCATCCCAAGTTAATCCGTTTACGCTGCCGTTACCTTCACTGAAAGCGCAGCAACGTCTTTTTAAGCGTGTCCAGGTCGGCGAAAGGCCCATCTTTAGGGAGAAGGGCGCGCATTTTCAGTCGAAGTCGCTTCTTCGGCGCGACATCAACCAGACGATCTTTCAATGGATAGAAATAATCCAGCGACTGCTCAATTCGATTACGAATGCGCTCACCTATCTCTACAAAGCGTTCCGATGTCGTCGCGACGATCAGGTGAGCGGGCGCAAGGTGGCCCACAAAGTCCCCCTCCCCTCCCAGGGCTTTCACTGCGTTGTTGACCATCAGACTGATCGCCCGCAAGACATCGTCGGAGGCCACAAAGCCATAAGCATCACGGAAGGCATCCAGGTTTTGCAGCGAAATAGAAAGCAAGACCCAACGCTCGCTTTGCAAGCACTCACTCAACCGCTCGTCCACCAGCGCACCTTCGGGGAAACCGGTCACCGGGTTATTGACTGCGCTCTGGGACGCCCGCTGCAAGGAGTTACGCACCCGCAAGCGCAGCTCCTGAATGTCAAACGGTTTGGTGATGTAATCGTCCGCGCCCAACTCCAGACCTTGCAAGCGGTCTGTGCGCGTGCGTTTTTCGGTCAGAAAAATGATGGGGATCAGGTTGGTGCGCCGATTGCCGCGCAGCCGCCGGGCGACCTCAAAACCATCAATATCCGGCAGGCGAATATCCAGAATGAGCAAATCGGGCGTTTCCAGCAGGCTGGTTTCGACGGCGTCCTCCCCCCAGTTGGCCGTCAGCACATTATATCCCTGGACGCGGAAATAGGCCTCCAGCATCTCAGCGACATCGAGATCGTCCTCAACAATCAAAATGGTCGGCTTTCCATCCACAGATTCACCCGATTAATCAAGCGGCGTCTTCTGAATGACGAACTCGCAAACCTCATCCCCCATGGCAATACACTTGGATTCGTTCACGCGAAACTCTTTGCCACCCGATACCCATTTCAAACCAGCTTGCAACAGACCGGTGGCGACGAAGCACACCGGCTTCTGCTCGCCGCTGCGCCCCCAACACACCGGGCAACGGTGGATGGTATAAATGAATTCGTGATCGCGCTCCTCCGTCGTGGAGATCTGATCGCTCATCTGACTGAAGATCTTTGCCATAGCCGGGATGCCGATGCGCAGCTTGGCCTCCAGGGGCAAAACCTTAAAAGCCAGATCGCCCGCGCCGGCCAGCGCGCCGAAATCCTTTAGCGCGTCATCAAATGTCGCCCGGCCCGCCCGCAGCGCCAGACCGCGTCCACCGCGCGGCCCATACATCTCCTCCAACGCCAGGTTGATGGCGGAAAAATCTGCGAAATCAAATTCCTTGCTCAGGTTATCTGGGGGATAATTATTGATCAGGTTTCCCAGACCCGCCAGATTTAATATCGCGTTCAGCCCATTCTTGCCCATCACGTCTTCCAGGGCTTTAATCGTAATGAGAGCGAACTTATTGGGGTAATAGTAATTGCTCTTGGGGATGGAAACCATATCCAGTCTCGTTGTTAAATCAGTTGGGTAAGGTCGTCAGCCGCTCGCCGCATATCCAGAAAGATCAATCCTAGCTTGGCGCCTTCGCGAGCCAAGGCCGTGAGGACAGCTTCCTCACCGATCGACATCAGCACGACATAGCCTTCTCCCCCTTTAATATACACTTGCTCCAGCGAGCCGCGCCCCAGCTCCGAAGCAATCCGCTCCCCCAGCGACAGCATCGCCGCAGACATCGCCGAGACGCGATCTTCCTCCACGTCTTGAGGCAACGCTGAGGCAATCGTCAACCCATCAACCGAGACAATTGCAGAAGCCTCAATATCCGGCGAGGAGGCCTGCAAATCTCGGAGGCGTTCCACCATGAGTTGCGAACGTGATTTTGTCAAAGTAGGTCCTCCTGTGCGTTTCTGGTAGACCAGTTTACTATATGAATGTTTCTGGCAACGAAGAAGGGAGCAACGTTTGCTCCCCCCTGGGAAAAACTGCACTTACTCTAGCATAGAGACATGTATGTGTCAAGAATTCCGGACATTAGCGGGCAAAAATAAGTCCCACGGAAAGCAAAAGTGCGAAGATCAGCGCCAGTTGCCCTGTTCCAGCAAGTGCTTTGTTCAACGCCCGGCCACGATCGTGGTAGATCGCGCGGGTCATACGCACCGCCAGAGGGGCCGAGAGCAACACCAGCAATGCGCTGAGAGGAATCATCCGGCTCAACACCAGCGCGATGAGAATGAGATAAGCCCCGGCAACACAAAACACATACTCCAGGCGTGCGCCGCGCTCGCCCAGCAACACCGCCAGCGTGTGCTTGCCCGCGGCACGATCCCCCTCCAGGTCGCGCACGTTATTGACGACCAGAATCGCGACAATGAGCAAGCCTATGGCGTTCGAGAGCCACCACACGGTGGCGGTCACCGCGCCTGCCTGGACGTAATACGTCCCCGCAGTGGCCGCCAATCCAAAGAAAACGAAGACGAACAAATCGCCCAGACCGTAATAGCCCAAGGGGAAGGGGCCGCCGGTGTACGCAATCGCCGAGATGATCGCCGCCACACCGATCGCCATGACCACCCAGCCAGCGTGCAGGGTGAGATATACCCCAACCAGCACAGCCAGCCCAAAGACCGCCCACATACCCCGACGCACCTGCCCGGGGGTGAGCAGCCCAGCCTGAGTGACGCGCACCGGCCCCAGACGCTCACCGGCATCCGCGCCGCGCTCAAAATCATACAGATCATTCGCCAGGTTCGAACCAATTTGTAAGAGCAACGCGCCGATCAATGCAGCCAGCGCAGGGAAGAGGTCAAACCCGCCATCCAGCCAGGCCAGCGCGCTGCCCGCGATCACCGGCGCGGCCGCGGCAGGGAGCGTTTTGGGGCGAGAGGCCAGAACCCAGGCCCGAAAGGGTGAAATTTGCGCGTTCGAGGTCATAGACGAATCCCGTTGTTTATTCGTAGAACGAAGGGGAATTATACCCGCTCTTCCCCCACAACTCCATAAAAAGATTCAAAAAGCGAGAGGCAGGGCTTGCCTGCCTCTCGCCGGGTTAAAACGTTCGGCGGGTCTAGTAACCACCCGTTTTGGTGATGGCTTCACCATCGGGGCCGACGACGTACCACGCATCTTTGATGCCCTGGCCATTGGTATCGCCAGCAACAGCATCCGCGGCGAAGTAATACAGCGGCCAGCCCTTGTAGGTCACCTGCACGCCGCCATCGCTGCGCTCAGTGGTGCCCAACAACGCGCCGTCCACCCCTTCCCCCGCAACAGGCGCACCATCGCTGAGCAACGGCGGCCAGTTCTGCGCACAGGCGTCGTAACAATTGCTCTTGTCCGGCTCATCATTCAAAAAGATGTATAGCGTCATGCCGTCAGCGTCAACCAGGAAAGCGCCGAATTTCATATTCTCTGCAACTTTCACCAGCGCCCCCTCCGCAGAGGCCATGGACGATGAAGCAACCGCAAACGGCGCCAGGACGACTTTATCGTCCACCATCACAGGGGCATCCGGCCCATCGGGGAACTCGAACTTACCCGCTTCACCAGCGTCGGTGTGCAGCATGGCGTAGACCGTCTCGGTGACGCCCATGGCGTCAACCTCAACCACCACATCACTGTTGGCGCCAGCGGCCACGGGAGCGAACCCCAGGATCGGGCCCGGCTTACCATCCGCCTGCGCGTGAATCACAATCCACCCCGCC
>WFTY01000037.1 GCA_015485245.1 Anaerolineales bacterium
CATCTGCTGCGCTGGCGGCCCGCGCTGGTGAGCGCCGTGCTGCTGGGCGCGGTGATCGTCTTCGGGCGCGAGTTCCGCACGGTGACGGATTACCCTCTCTCGCTCACCTGGTCGGAGGGCAACCGCATCTGGGATTACTCCTGGCTCTATGGTCGGCGGCTGTACGATTACCCGCTGGATAAGCGTTTTGACGCTTACATCGACATCGGGCGGCAGTCGCTGTGGGGATTGCTTTTTCTGTTCGACGGCGTGACCATCAAACTGGTGCGTCTGTGGTCGGCGCTGGTGTTCACCGTGCCCTATATCCTGTTGGGCTGGATGGCCTTCCGCCCGCTGCCGGAGCGGCGAAAGGAGTGGTTTTTCGCCGGGATTTGGGCTTTCCTGTTCCTGTATCAGGGCCCGATTTACACCCCTCTGGTGTTGGCTGCAATCTTGGTAGCTGGTGCGCGACGTAGACCGTTGTGGCTGGCATTGCCGCTGATCTACCTGGCAGGTTATTATGCTCAGGCCAGCCGATTGACCTGGATGATCGCTCCCGCGGTGTGGGCCACGATGGTGGGGCTACTAGATGGGGATGTACTGAAAGACGGTCGTCTTTCCCCACGGATCTGGCTGCGGACGATCGCGTTGGGCGCGGCGGGGCTGCTTGGCGGCGTGGGGTTGAGGCGCGGTTGGGTACGCATCTCGCGCCAGTTGAATCTGGGCGCCGCTCATACGACCACACCTACGCCCCCCGCTTCGTTCTCGACTGGAGCCCCGGCAGATGTGGTCGAGGCTCTCAGCGCGGGGAGCAATACCATTCTCACTGATCAGCCATTGTTGTGGAATCGCCTGTGGCCCAATCCAACCAATCCTTTAGGCATCCTGCCGGAATTGTTGTTGGCCGTTCTGCCGGTGGTGATTTTGCTGGCATACCTGCTTGTCACCCGTCGGTGGCGGCTCAATCATTGGCAACAACTGGGGGTGGGCGGCGCTTTGCTGGGATTCCTACTCATTGGAGTGATTGTCAGCGTAAAGATTGGCGGCGGGAGCAACCTGCATAATCTGGATATGTTTTTGATCGCCCTGATCTTTGTCGCTGCCGCGGCCTGGGAACGAGGCGGCGGACAGCAGTTGTTGCAGGGGTTAGAAACGGCTTCTCCTGGCCTCCGCTGGTGGATGTTGTCTCTGGTCATCATCCCGGCTTTTATGCCGTTGGTGAACATCACCCCCTTAGAGCTACCAGAGCAGGTTTATGTAGATCGCACCATTGCTTTGATTCAAGAGGAGGTGGCTCGCGTGGTCGCTGAAGGAGGCGAGGTGCTCTTTATGGATCAGCGGCAGTTACTTACCTTTGGTGTAGTGCAGGCGCCCCTCGTCCCGGAATATGAGAAGAAGAAGGTGATGGATCGCGCCCTGGCGGGGGATGTGGACTATTTCGCCGACTTCTACCGCGATCTCGCCAGTCAGCGCTTCGGGTTGATTATCACCGATGCCCAGCGCATTCGCTATGCCCGCGAGAATGAGCAGTGGGAAGCTGAGAATGACGCCTGGGTGCAGTGGGTCACTGAGCCGTTGTATTGTTACTACGAGCCGAAGTACTCGAAGGACAAAACCCGGGTGTGGCTCTTTGTGCCGCGGGAGGAGGTGGAAGATTGTGACTACCTCCAGCCGTGAAATGACGCGCCAATGGGCATGGTCGCTGTATGCCTGGCTGGCGACCCTGGAGGGGATAATTGCGTTGGATGCCTTGCTGCGCATTCCCGGCGAAACAAGCAGCGCGTGGCTTTTGGGGCTTTCTAAAGCCCGGCTGACATTGGCCGTCAGTTTGCTGTTTTGGACGGCGTGCTTCACTGCATTGGGGGTATTTGCCCGGCGTGATAGGGTGGTGGGCGCGCTTAATGCCTGGCTTGCCCGTCCCTGGCGTTATACCGCGGCCCTGGTGTTCAGCCTGGGGATTTTTCTGGTTGGGACGCAGTTCCTTCATTTGGGCTATGTGGTGACAGACCCTTACGTGCGCGGCTACCTGACGCGCCTCTCGCCGCTGCTGTTGCTGGCGGTTCTCTTCGCCTTTCAGAATTTACTCTTGCTGCCCTGGTTGCGTCACGGCTGGCCAGGGGGGAGGGCGCGGCGTTTGCTGTTATTGAGCCTGGTGCTCTTTGCCGTCTTGTTGCTTCTTTGGGGAGCGATGGCCCTTACGGGCTTGGGACTAATCCCCGATCAGATCGGCTGGGATCCGCCCGGCACGCCGATTCTGCTGCTTCAGGTAGCGGTTGCTGTCTTCGTCGGGGCGCTTGTGCTGCTGCTGGACGCCCTCGGCGTGCATCCCCGCGATGCGCTCATCGCCCTGCTGATTTGGGGCGCGGCCGTCTGGCTGTGGGGGGGGCAGCCGATGCAACCCGATTACTTCTCCCCCGCGCCGCGCCCGCCTAATTTTGAGTTCTATCCCTATTCCGATGCCGCTACCCATGATGTGCTTGCCCAGCGCCTGCTCATCGGAGCGGGTTTCCCCGGCGTGGCGCGCAAGCCGCTTTACGCCGTCTTTCTCGCCGGGCTGCACCTGCTGGCCGGGCAGGATTACCAGCGCATCGCCTTCCTCCAGGTGATGGTGTTGGCGCTGCTTCCGGTGGCACTCTATTTCCTGGGGGGCAGGTTGCACCACCGCGCCTCGGGGGTGATCGCCGCGGCCCTGATTCTGCTGCGCGAGCGCAATGCCATCGCACTTTCAGGGCAAATCGGTGTTTCGCACGCTAAACTGCTGATGTCGGATTTGCCTGCCACCCTCGGCGCGGTCGCGCTGACCCTGCTGCTGGTGCGCTGGCTCGACGCGCCGCAGCGCCGCCCGCGCGCCCCGCTCGTCCTCGGTGGGGTGTTGGGTCTGTTGCTGCTGCTGCGCCCGCAGATGTCAGTGCTGGCCGCCGCGGTGACGTTGCTGGCCGCGCTGTGGTTCTGGCGGCAGCCGCGCCGGGCGGCGTTGAACGTTGCGCTGATCCTCCTCGGCCTGGGGTTGACCCTGACCCCCTGGCTGACGCGCAGTTACCGCCTGATTGGCGAGTTCGCCCTCAACGATCCCAACCAGAACGCCTTTTTGACCGAACTGTACACCCTCACGCCGGGCGAGGCCGCGGTGACGCGCCTGCCGGGCGAGAGCGATGGTGAGTTCGCCCGCCGCGTGGACGCCTACCTGTCCGCCTTCATCCGCCAGCATCCTGACGTGGTGGCGCGCTTTGTGGCTGCTCATTTCGCCCACAGTCTGGCGGAGATGATGGTCACGTTGCCGATGTCGCCCTGGGTGGTCAGCGATGGGGGCAGCGATTTGTTTCCTCACTGGCGGACGCAGGGCGAAAAACTGTGGGCGGATTGCTGCTCGGCGGCGACTTACGTGCACGCCATGCCCTTCTGGGATGACTGGCGCGGCGCGCTGCCCCCCGGTGGCGCGGGGATGCTGGACTTCAACCTGTTCCTGGTGGCCGCGGGCCTCGCTGCTGCTTGGAAGCGCCGCGGCCACCAGGAACAG
>WFTY01000038.1 GCA_015485245.1 Anaerolineales bacterium
GGCCTCGGGCAGCGTTTTTAGATAGCCGACATCCTTGCCGATCTGGCAGTAGGTCCAATAGCTGTATTGAAAAATATCGAACAGTGGCCCCTCAACGGGGGCGTCTGGGCCGGCGTGAAAGAGCACGTAATCCTCGTGGTTGCCGCGGATCACCCGCCAGCCATCCGTTTTTTCCTTTTGGCGCACAAACTCCAACACCTGGCGCGGCCGCGGCCCGCGATTGACGATGTCGCCGGCGATCAGCACGCGGTCAGGGTGCCAGCGTTCCAGGTGCGCGGCGACTTCAAGCAAGGCCGGGTAATTGGCGTGGATGTCGGCCAGGACGGCGATTTTCATTCCTTCACAAGCTCAACATAATCCTGGGTGACGGTTTGGGCCGGATCGGTGCCCAGGTAGGCGATCAGCTTTTCGGCGATGTCGGCTTTGTATTCGGCGTCCCGCAGGCTCCAGGTACGGCTCTTGACCTCCAGGAACGTCCCCAGGTCGGGTTGATCCATGCGGTCGAGGTTGATATAGAATTCCGTGCCCATGTAGAGAACCCGCCAGCGGCGGCGGTCTTTTTCGATGAAAACCTCGCTGCTGGGTTTGAAGTATTCGCGGTAGAAGCGTAGCGAGTGCGTGGCTGGGGCCAGGTAGCGGCTGCGCGAGAGCAGCACATCGCTGGGAAAGCGGCGCTCGCGGGTCGGGCCGATCATCGTCAGGCGGTAGCGCACTTTGGTCACCTCGCCATTCTCGCCGATGAACTCATCCTCGCGATAGCGCACCTGTCCCTGCGATGGGTCGGGGAAGCGGAAGTAGGTGTCGTATTCGTGGTAATGGCGGGAGTAGAGCACTTCGATATCGGGCTTTTGCAGGCTATCGATCACCACCTGCGGGTCGGGGACGCGTACCTTGACCTGGACTTCGAAGCTTTCCTGCTCGGATGCGCCGCCGATGGCGATCAGCTTGGAGAGCACCGATTGCTCGCGCTCCACCAGGAAGGCGTCCACCTTTTCAGCGTATTCGGCCGCCTGGGCCAGCCAGGCCTCCTCGTCTGTGGTGAGCAACTGGCGGCCGCGCATCAGCCAGCGCCCGTTGACCATCACGTCGCTCACGTCGGTGGACTTGGCGGCGTAGACCAGTTGGGCGTAAATGCCGTCTTCATCGCGGCGGAAACGGGGGGCGTTGTGCAGCGGACTGATGTCCACCACGATCAGGTCGGCGCGCTTCCCTGGCTCCAGGGAGCCGATCAACTCGCCGAGGTGCATGGCTTCGGCGCCCAGGCGCGTGCCCATCAGCAGTGCGGTTTTCGCAGGCAGCACGGTTGGATCGCCGGATATGCCCTTGGCGAGCAGGGCAGCCAGGCGCACCTCCTCGAACATGTCCAGATCGTTGTTGGAGGCTGGCCCGTCGGTGCCGATGCCGACTTTAAGCCCAGCCTCCAGCATGGCGGTGACGGGGGCGACGCCGGAGGCCAGCTTGAGGTTAGACGAGGGATTGTGCGAGACTCCCGCGCCGTGACGCGCCAGGGTGTTGATCTCGCCCGCGTCAATGTGGACGCAGTGCGCTGCCAGCACTTTGGCATCGAAGAGATTTTGCTTTTTGACGTAGGGAATTACCGGCATGCCGTGTTGGTTTTTCGAGTTCTCCACTTCGATGGCCGTCTCGGCCAGGTGAGTGTGCAGGGGGACGTCGAATTCGGCGGCGATGGCGGCGGTTGCCCGCAGGATGCCCTCGGTGCAGGTGTAGGGTGCGTGAGGGGCGATGGACGGGACGATCAACGGATGCCCCACCCAGCGTTTGATGTAGTCCTCGGCGTATTCCAGCGCTTCCTCGAAAGATTGGGCGTCGGGGGTGGGAAACTTGAGCACGGTTTGGGCGCACAGGCCGCGCAGGCCGATGTCGGCGGTGGCCCTGGCGACCTCCTCTTCAAAATAGTACATGTCTGCAAAGCAGGTCACCCCAGAGCGGATGAGCTCCACGCAGGCCAGGGAAGTCCCCAGGCGAACGAATTCGGGGGAGACGTACTCGCGTTCCACGGGCATGATGTAGCCCAGCAGCCAGACATCCAGGCGCAGGTCGTCAGCCAACCCGCGCAGCAGGGTCATCGGCACGTGGGTGTGCGCGTTCACCAGGCCGGGCATCAATACCTTGCCACCGCAATCGATCGTTTCGGTGGCGAGGTATTGTGAAGTGATTTCCTCCTGCGGGCCAACGGCCAGGATCGAATCGCCGCTCACCGCCAGGGCGCCGGGCTCATAAATGCTCATCTCTTCATCCATGGTCAGGACGATGGCGTTTGTCAGCAAGGTGTCAACTTTCGGTGGCATAGGTGTCCTTTCTGCGGGGGAGTGGCTGAATTATAACTTGCGCAACAGGTCCAGGCTGAGGTTGACGCCCCAGCGCGGGGCGAGCTGAGGCGGGCCGCCGTAAGTACGCACCAC
>WFTY01000039.1 GCA_015485245.1 Anaerolineales bacterium
GAGCACATCGGCGCGGATTTATTCGATCTGGTGATTCACAATAATCGGCAGGAAGGTCGCCTGCTGGAGGGGATGCAGTGGGTGCGAATGCCGCCGGATGCGCCCCTGGGCGCCCCGCTCTACGAACATGATTTGCTTGACGAGAACGAGCCCTGGCACCACGATTCATTTAAGCTGGCTGCTGTGGTGATGGATCTTTACCGGGCGCGTACTGGTCCCTTGGCCGAGGGATAGTCGTCGTCGCCGGGGCGGCGTGATAAAATCCAGACGGTTATTGTTCATTCGCGTAACTTCTCTTGGATGGAGGATCTTATGACAACCCGAATTGGCATCAACGGCTTCGGTCGGATTGGACGTCAGGTTTTGAAGGCGATTCTGGAACGCCACGCCGAGGCTTTAGAGGTGGTGGCGATCAACGACCTGTACCCCGCTGAGACCAACGCACATCTGTTTAAATTCGACTCCAACTATGGCGTTTTTCCCGGCGAGGTGGATGTACTCGATGGCGATCTGGTGGTGGAGGGCAGGCGCATCAAAGTGTTCGCCGAGCGCGACCCTGGCGCATTGCCCTGGGCCGATTTGGGCGTGGAGATCGTGATCGAGTCGACCGGCGTGTTCCGCGATGCCGCTGCTGAGCCTGGCGCGCGTTCGCATATCGATAAAGGCGGCGCCAAAAAGGTGATTATCTCCGCTCCGGGTAAGAACGTTGACCTCACTGTGGTGCTCGGAGTCAACGACGATCTCTACGACCCGGCGGAGCATCACGTTATCTCCAATGCCTCTTGCACCACCAACTGCCTCGCCCCACCGATGAAGGTGCTCAATGAATCCTTCTGCATCGTCAAGGGACTGATGACCACGATCCATTCCTACACCACGAGCCAGAAGATGCTCGACCTGGCGGCCAAGGATTTGCGGCGCGCGCGCGCCGCGGCTCTGAACATCATCCCCACTACCACCGGCGCGGCTAAAGCGATCTCGCTGGTGATGCCAGAGCTGGAGGGGAAGATGGACGGGTTTGCCATGCGTGTGCCCACCCCCACCGTTTCGATCGTTGATGCCATCGTTGAGGTGGAGAAGGCTACCAGTGTGGAGGAGGTCAACGCCGCCTTGCAGGCCGCCGCCGCAGGGCCGATGAAGGGCATCCTCGGTTTCGAGACCAGGCCACTGGTTTCTATGGATTACAAGGGCGACCCGCGTTCCTCGATCGTTGATGCCGACCTGACCAAAGTGATGGGTGGCAACATGGTCAAGGTGGTCGCCTGGTACGATAATGAATGGGGGTATTCCTGCCGCGTGGCCGACCTGGCTGCAAAACTGGCGCACGCGTAACTGACCACAGCGCGCCAGGGGTTACCCCTGGCGCGCTGTTCCTGGAGAGACCATGTTCGCCAAGAAGACCATCCGCGATTATGATTTCCACGGCAAACGCGCCCTGGTGCGCGTGGATTTCAACGTCCCCCTGGCCAATGGGCAGGTGGCGGACGATACCCGTATTCGGGCAGCGTTGCCGACGCTGCGTTACCTGTTGGATCACGGCGCGGCGCTGATTTTGTGCTCTCACCTGGGACGCCCCAAGGGGCAGCCGCGCCCGGATCTGTCGTTGCGCCCCGTCGCCTCGGCGCTGGAAGCGCTTATCGAAGTGCCGGTCGCCTTTGTTGGGGATTGCGTTGGCCCCGAGGTGGAAGCCGCAGCCCAGACTTTGAAACCTGGAGAAATCCTGCTGCTGGAGAACACCCGCTTTCACCCCGAAGAAAAAAAGAATGCCCCTGACTTCGCCCGCCAACTGGCCTCCCTGGCAGACGTGTTCGTCAACGACGCCTTTGGCACCGCTCACCGCGCCCACGCCTCCAACGTTGGTGTGGCGCAATACCTTCCTGCGCTGGCGGGTTTGCTGATGGAGAAGGAAATCCGCTATCTGGGGCAGGTGCTCGCAGATCCGCAGCGGCCTTTCATCGCTATTCTTGGCGGAGCGAAGATCAGCGACAAGATCGGCGTGATCCGCAACCTGCTTACCAGGGCGGATCAGATTCTCATCGGTGGAGGGATGGCGAACACCTTCTTCCTGGCGGAGGGATACCCGGTGGGTGAATCGCTGGTGGAACCCGATGCGCTGGAAACCGCCCGCTCCCTGGTGGAGGAAGCCGGGCCACGCCTGCGCCTGCCCGTGGACGTGGTCATCGCGGATGATTTTTCTGCTGATGCGCAGCGCAAAGTGATGGGGATGGGGCCGATTCCTGCTGGCTGGCGCATTATGGATATCGGCCCGGAGACGGCAGCCCGTTACGGCAGGGTGATCGCTCGCGCGGGGACGGTGGTGTGGAACGGCCCGATGGGTGTGTTTGAGTTCCCTCCGTTTGCTGAAGGCACCTTTGCGCTGGCAAAAACGATTGCTCAAAGTGAGGCCCAGTCCATCGTGGGTGGCGGCGATTCAGCAGCCGCTCTGCAACTTTCCGGGCTGGCTGAGCGCGTCACGCATATCTCCACCGGCGGCGGCGCTTCCCTGAAGATGCTGGAGGGCGCAGAGCTGCCTGGGCTGACCGCCCTGGCGGACGCGAAGTGACCTCCCTGTTTGCCGGGTATGCTTTACGCCGCGGCGACCAGCGACTATAATCGGTCGTGTACACTTTGAAGGAGCCAGAGTATGCCATTTGTCGTCGGGGAAAACGTCGGCCCTTACCGCATTGTTGAGAAGCTGGGCCGAGGTGGCATGGCCACCGTTTTTAAGGCCTATCATGCCGCGCTGGATCGCTATGTGGCGATCAAGGCGTTGCATCCGGCCTTCATGGAAGACCCCAATTTCCTCGCTCGCTTTCAGCGCGAGGCCCGTGTGGTGGCCCGGCTGGAGCATCCCAACATCGTGCCGATTTACGACTTCTCCGAGCACGACGGGCGTCCCTACCTGGTGATGAAGTTCATCGATGGAGAGACGCTGAAAGCGCGCCTGACCCGTGAGGGGGTTTCCCCAGACGAGGTTTTGCAGATTGTCGAGGCTGTGGGGAGCGCCCTGGCTTACGCCCACCAAGAGGGCATTTTGCACCGCGATATCAAGCCGTCCAACGTCCTTCTAACCCCGGATGGCCGCATTTACCTGGCCGATTTCGGTCTGGCGCGCATCGCGCAGGCGGGCGAATCCACGCTCTCTGGTGATATGATGTTGGGGACCCCGCAGTATATTTCGCCCGAGCAGGCTATGGGGGCTGCCGATCTTGACGAAGGTACGGATATCTACTCCTTTGGGGTTATGGTTTATGAGATGGTGGTGGGGCAGGTCCCCTTCAGCGCCGACACGCCTTTTTCGATCATTCATGACCATATTTATTCCCCGTTGCCGTTGCCCAGCAAGCTGAATCCTAATGTACCCGAGGGAGTGGAGCGCGTTTTGCTGAAGGCGCTTTCCAAGGAGCGCTCCGGACGTTTTGAGAGCGTGGACGCGTTTGTTGAGGCGCTCACCCGCGCCATTCAGAATGCCGGGATGGCTATGGCGGCTGTGCAACGTAAACATTCTGAAGATGCCGAAACTGCCCCGCCCATCCCGCCGCGGACGACGCCGGTGGCGGAGCCTACGTCGCCAGTGACTGTGCCCGTGGCGGCTGACGCCCTCCCGGAGAAAAAGCCCGCCCGGAGACGCCTGCGCTGGTGGCAGGTCGCCGGGTTGGTGGTGGGGGTCTTGTTGTGCGCTTTTCTCGCTCTGGCCGTCCTCAGCGACCAGCAAGATCAGGCAGTCGCGACTCTGGAGCCTGAGCGGTCTGGAGAGCCGGGGGATGTCGCTCCTCCCCCGCAGCGCGACGACGTGGACGCCCTCTCAAAAAGCGAGCTGGAGGCGATCAGCGAGCGTTTTGATTCCTTTTATGAAAACGACGAGTGGATCAGTGCTGCTCAGTATGCCCTGGATGTGCGACTGACTTATCCCGATCACCCCGATATTATCCCGACACCTCGTTTCCACGAAGTCGTCCTGCGCGCTGCGGTGTTGCCTGCCTCCTTTGATGAGATTCCTATTCCAGAGATCGCTGCCGTAGACCCTGTGCTGGCGTTGGTGGCGGAGGCGCGCTACAACC
>WFTY01000040.1 GCA_015485245.1 Anaerolineales bacterium
GCTCAGGTCGCTGACGCCGTTGTTGATGGCCTGCCAGCTCGCGCCAAAATCCTGGCTGCGGTAAGCGCCGTGTTCGTGGGTGGCGGCGTACACTCGCCGCGGGTCCCAGCGGTAGATCGCCAGGTCGTAGGCCCAGTCTTGCTGCCCCGCGCCGCCGACGTTGGTCAGCACCGGCTGCCAGCTTTTGCCGCCGTCCTCGCTGCGGTAGACAATGCCGCGCCAGGGGGCGTTGCCGTTGTTGGAAATGCCTCGCGTTGCCAGGTAGATGCGGGCGGAGTTGCGCGGATCTACTTCGATGGCATAGGGGATCATTCCCTCTTGCAAACCAGCCCCTGAGGGGAACCAACTGGCTCCCGCGTCGACAGATTTGTAGATGGTGCCGCGGTAAGTTCCTGCGAACAGGATGAGGGGGTTTGCAGGGGCGACCTCGATGGTGGTGACGTCAAAATCGATCAACCCCTGACTGCTCCGGCGCCATGTGCGCCCTCCATCGCTGCTTTTGTAAATGCCGCTGCCCCAGGCGGCGGCGTAGGCGGTGTTAGGGTCTTCAGGGTCGAAGATCAGGGCGGTGATCACACCGCCGCCGGGGCCGATCCATTCCGTTGGGATAGGCGCACGCTCGACCGGCGCAGCGATCAGGGGGATGAAGATGCTGCGCGTGGGAACCGCTTGCGGCGCGGCGTTCGAAGTTCCCTGCTGAGGGATCAGCACGGCGAGGCTGAGGATCAAAATGAGGGCGGAGAGACTGCGTTTTGTCATGGCGTGGTGCGTGTTTTTTGGAATGGGTTGTGACCGAAGATGCAAGAACCTTGCCGCTGCAAGCGCTTTTTTCTTGAACTGGCTCCCTGATTGTCCGCTTTGTTCTATCCGGTGCTCAGGAAACCGATTATAATCGCATCTGAAACGGATTTTCCTGGTGGAAGAGGTGTGATGAACAAAATTGCGATATTAACCGGTGGTGGCGATGCTCCTGGCCTGAACGCGGTCATCCGTGCGGCGGTGAAGACCGCGGTGCAGGAGTATGACTGTGAAGTTCTGGGTATCCGTGATGGGTTTGAAGGTTTGTTGGATGAAGGGGGCGTGTTCCCGTTGACGCTGGAGGCCGTGCGTGGCATCTTACCCAAGGGGGGGACGATCCTCGGTGCGGCTAATCGCGGTAATCCCTTTGCGCGACGAGTCATCCGTGATGGGAAAGAAGTGATTGAAGATGCCTCCGCTGACGTTATCACCTGCATCGAAGCGCTTGAGCTGGACGCCTTGATCGTCGTTGGAGGGGATGGAACGCTGCGCATCGCGCGCGATTTATACGCCCACGGCGTCCCTGTGATCGGCGTGCCAAAGACGATCGACAATGACATCAACGGTACAGAGGTGACGTTCGGCTTCGATACCGCCATCAACATGGCCACCGAGGCGATTGATCGTCTGCACACCACCGCCGAAGCGCATCACCGGGTTATGGTATTGGAACTGATGGGGCGCGACGCTGGTTTTATTGCCTTGCATGCTGGTGTGGCCGGTGGGGCGGATGTGATTCTCATCCCGGAGATTCCCTTTAATTTTGATGCTGTCTGTCGAAAAATACACCGCCGCATCGCCGGCGGCCGCCCGTTCAGCATCCTGGCTGTGGCCGAGGGCGCGCGCCCGGTTGGCGGGCAGCAGGTGTTCCGCCGCGCGGGCGACGAAACCTTCGTCGCCCGCCTCGGCGGGATCGGACAGGTGGTGGGGATGTTCATCGAGAAGACCTGTGGGGTGGAGACGCGCGTCACGGTGTTGGGGCATTTGCAGCGTGGCGGCAGCCCGACGCCGTTTGATCGCTGGCTGGCGACGCGTTACGGCGCGGCTGCTGTGCGCGCGGTGGCAAAGGGGAAGAGCGGTTGCATGGTAGCGTTGCGCGAGAGCAAGGTGATTGACATTCCTCTGGATGAGGCGCTGGCTGTACCCAAGCGCGTGGACGTGACCGGGGATGGCGTACTCACCGCCCGCAACCTCGGGATCGCCTTTGGTGATGAGCCGGCGTAAACGTTCTGACACACCGATGATTTTCTTATGGAATATTAATAAAAGTTTGACACGCACTTAATCTCGCGGCGGTATAGTTTTGCGCGTATCACAAATGGATGGGGTTCAGCGGCGGGCGTTCCTGCTTCTGGATCCAAATACATTTTGGGTGAACCCCGGTTGACCTGAAGTGATTTTCCCATCGCCGCGAAAAGGCCCTCAGGTCACCGAGGGTCTTTTCTGTTATCCCTGACGTCTTCGAAAGGAGCAAAGAACATGCGCACAACATTCAAACAGATCTTCGCCCTGATGTTTTTGTTCATCCTGAGCGCGGTGCCTCTGGGTCAGGCGCTGGCGCAAGAAGATGTCCCCACTCCGCCGGCGTTGTTCCTGTCCACGCAGTATCCCGCTCAGGTGATTGGCGTGGATGAAGCAATTACGCTGAAATTGGAGCTGGAAGCGGAAGGCGAGCCGCAAATTGTCCGCCTCTCGATGGATAAACTGCCGGATGGCTGGACGGCGACCTTCCGTGGCGGTGGACGGATTATCGAATCGGTTTATGTAAAGCCAGGAACGACCGCTCGTGTGGATCTGAAGCTGGAAAACAACGGCGATCTCCCCGCCGACACATATGATTTTGTGGTCGTTGCCCGCAGCGATGCAGCGAGCGCTAAACTGCCCATCCAGTTGACCACGGAAGAAAAGCTGCCCCCCAGCCTGACATTGACTGCTGATCTGCCT
>WFTY01000041.1 GCA_015485245.1 Anaerolineales bacterium
GGGCAGCCTGGCGCACCAGTTCGACCTCGGCTTCGGTGTCGTCTTTGAAGCTGTTGACCGCTACGACCACGGGGATGCCGAAGCGTTTGGCGTTCTGGATGTGGGCTTCCAGGTTTGGCAGGCCGGCCCGCAGCAGGTCGAGGTTCTCCTCGGTATAAGCCGGGTCGAGCGGCGCGCCGGCGGTCACTTTCGGGCCGCCGCCGTGCATCTTCAGTGCGCGCACCGTGGCAACCAGCACCACCGCGTTGGGGATCAGGCCGGAATAGCGGCACTTGATATCGAAGAATTTTTCCATGCCAATGTCGGCGCCGAAGCCCGATTCGGTCAATACATAATCGGCTAGTTTGAGGGCGATCTTATCGGCGATGATGGAGCTGTTGCCGTGGGCGATGTTGGCAAACGGCCCGGCGTGGATGAAGGCCGGGGTGCCTTCCAGAGTCTGCATCAGGGTGGGTTTGATGGCGTCCTTCATCAGCACAGTGAGCGCGCCGGCCACGCCCAGGTCTTCCGCGGTCAGGGCTTCGCCGTCTTTGTTGGTGGCGAAGACCATGCGTCCCAGGCGTTCGCGCATGTCGGCCAGGTCGGTGGTCAGGGCCAGGATGGCCATGATCTCGCTGGCGACGGTGATGTCAAACCCGGTGCGGCGGGTGAAGCCCTTTTCCTTCGGCCCCAGGCCGATTTCGATTTCGCGCAACATGCGGTCGTTGGTGTCCACCACGCGGCGCCAGGTGATGGTTTCGGGATCGATATCCAGGCGTACGAAGCGGTGAATCTCTTCCTCGGTCAGATCGTTGGGGTCGGTTTTTTCGATGCCCAGTTTCTTCAGGCGCTTAATCATGGAAGGGGTGAAATAGCGCTTGCCTTCTTTATCGGGCGGGCACAGGCGGCGGAAGAGTGCTTCGTCGCTCTGGCGGGATTCGTGGAACATGCGGGTGTCAATCGCCGCGGCCATCAGGTTGTTGGCGGCGGTGATGGCGTGGATATCCCCGGTGAGGTGCAGGTTGAAATTTTCCATGGGGATGATCTGGCTGTAGCCGCCGCCGGCGGCTCCGCCCTTGATGCCGAAGGTCGGCCCCTGGGAGGGCTGGCGGATACAGGTGAACACGTTCTTGCCCAGGTGCGCGCCCAGCGCCTGGCTCAACCCCACCGTGGTGGTGGTTTTGCCCTCCCCCAGCGGTGTGGGCGTGATGGCGGTGATGTCAATGTATTTGCCGTCGGGGACGTCCTTCAGCCGTTCGAGCACGTCGAGGCTGACTTTCGCCATGTATTTGCCGTAAGGCTCCAGCTCGTCGTCCAGCAGACCGATCTCGCGGGCAAGGTCGACGATCGGTTTGGCATTTTCCATTTGCGCCTGGGCGATCTCGATATCCGTGGGGACGGGGTGACGCGCTTTCAGGGGGATGGGTTTGAAATCAATTTCTGCGTTCTTGTAGCGTGACATG
This sequence comes from Anaerolineales bacterium, assembly GCA_015485245.1. Taxonomy (GTDB): domain Bacteria; phylum Chloroflexota; class Anaerolineae; order Anaerolineales; family UBA11858; genus J130. The sequence goes on from WFTY01000041.1 coordinate 1,443, forward strand.
GTTCACATCCTTTGAGAAAAAGGGATCAGGGATTAGGGATTGGGGAGCAGGGATTGGGGATTGGGACTGTCGTTGGATCTCTGTTCCCTGCTCACTGTGCTTACACTTCTACCAGTCCATGCGCGATCTTGGCGGCGCGCAAGGTGTTGCGCATCAACATGGCGATGGTCATCGGGCCGACGCCGCCCGGTGAGGGGGAAATCCACCCGGCGACTTCTTTGACTTCGTCAAAGGCCACATCGCCGGTCAGGTAGTAACCTTTTTCTTTCGTGGGGTCGTCCACGCGGTGAGTGCCGACGTCGATCACCGCTGCGCCGGGCTTGACCCAGTTGGCCTTGACCATCTCCACGCGCCCGACGGCGGCGATGAGGATATCCGCCCGGCGGCAGACTTCAGGTAGATTTTTGGTGCGCGAGTGGCAGATAGTCACCGTGGCATTGCGCTTGACCAGCAGCAGCGCGGCGGGCATGCCGACGATGTTTGAGCGCCCCAGCACCACGGCCTCCGCGCCCTCAAATTTCACGCCGCTCTCCTCCAGTAACACCATCACGCCGTCCGGGGTGCAGGGCACAAACAGCGGCTCGCGCCCTTTCTGCGCCAGCCGTCCGATGTTGAGGGGGTGAAAGCCGTCGATATCCTTCTCGACGTTGATGGTGCGCAGCACAGCTTCCTCGTCCAGGTGTTTGGGCAGCGGCAACTGCACCAGGATGCCGTTAACCTTTGGATCGGCGTTCAGTTCGCTGACCAGTTTTTCAACCTCTTCCTGGGTGGCATCAGCGGGCAGCCGGAAGCTGAAGGATTCCATCCCCAGTTTTTTGCACATGCGTTGCTTCATCCCGACGTAGACCTCGGATGCCGGATCGTCGCCAACCAGCACAGTCGCTAACCCTGGCGGCGGGTAACCCTGAGCGATCAGTTCAGCGACATCTTGCGCCACCTGGTCGCGCACCTTTTTGGCGATGGCTTTTCCATCAATGATTTGTGCGGACATGATTGTTCTCCTGTGGATCCAATCGGATAATCAAAATAATGCGGCCTATCAGGCCACCCGCCTATTATGCCAGAAGGGAGGGAATGCACAAGTCCCAATTGTCATGACATTTGTCCATATTGGCTGCTGGCTTGTTGCTTTCCCCATCGCTTTGGCATACAATACCTCTGCATTTGCTCTAAGGCTGGTGTGAAAGGAGCAAAGGTTCAATCAGCATTTTCGCAGATTTTTCATCGGCAAGCTACTATGACAAACAATATCGCTTCGCCTTTCTTCCAGTTTGTCCTTAACCCTGAACAGAGCAACTGGTCGCTCCACGGGTTGACTCCAGAGAGCCCCGCGCTGGAGGGAGTCTGGATGCGCGTGAGCTATCGGATGAGCGCGGGCGCCCTGTTGCGCGTTGGGAAACGCCGTTTTCGGGTTTTGGAACGCTGGCGCGCCTCTCAGGTCGTCCCGTTCACCCGCGAGGCGTCGCCGCAGGGCACTTTGCAGGGGCTTCGCCTTGCCGTGAAACCCGATGAGAACGGCCTGGCCTGCGAGGTGGAATTCGCGCTTTCACAGGAGTATCCGCTTTTTCTCTGGCGGTTGACGCTGGCCAATCAGGGTGCCCACCCTGTTTATCTCCAAAAGCTGGAGATGTTGCGCGCCGGTTTCTTCCCGCAACGGAGGCTGCTCCCCAATCCGGGACGGCTGGCGATGCGTTACCTGACCAAGCCGCTGGGCTATGGCACGGTGCGCCCTCATCCTGACCCTGGGGAATTGGGGTTCTTCTCCCATGGCTGGCAATCCTGGTCGTTCACCGGGGCGTATGGCCGGCGTGACCGTTACCGGCACACCCGCCTGGGGTGGTTCGCCGCGCCGCTGTGGTTCAACCCGGGTTCCCCGCGCCCCCGGCGGCGCGGGCACTTCGTCAGCGAGATGTTCGGTGTGCTCGGCGACCGTGCCCACCGCCGAGGCATCTTGGCCGGGTTTCTCTCCCAGAAACAGCACTTCGGCACCCTCGAGGCCTATATCGGTGATCCGCTGTACCCGGCGCTCAGCCTGTGGGCGCACGGCGACGACGCCCGCCTTGACCCTGGGGCGACGTTGACCACCGATTGGGCCGTGATTCAGTTTGTAGGCATTGACGTCCCCGACCCGTTGGGGGGCTATGTGGAGGCGGTGGCCCGCGAACACAACGTGACCGCCGACCATCGGCCGCCGGAAGCAGGGTGGTGTTCCTGGTATTATTTCTTTCAGAATATTGACGCCCGGAAGATTCGCTCCAATCTGAAAGCCGCGCAAGAAGCGCGCGAGGAAGTTCCACTTGACCTGATTCAAATTGACGATGGTTTTGAGGCCCAGGTAGGGGATTGGTTCGCGTTTGGCGCCGGTTTCCCGCAGGGTGTCGCGCCGTTGGCGCAGGAGATCCGCGCGGCGGGCTTCACCCCTGGCCTGTGGCTGGCGCCCTTCATCGTGCATCCGCGCTCCCGGCTGGCGCGTCGTCACCGCGAATGGCTGCTGCGCAATCGCTGGGGATTGCCGGTCAACGCCGGTTTTGTGTGGAACGTCTTTAACCGCGCCCTTGATCTGACGCACCCGGAGGCGTTGGCCTATGCCACCGATGTGGTGCGCACTGCCGCTGGTGAGTGGGGGTATCCCTATCTGAAGCTGGATTTCCTCTACGCCGCGGCCCTGTGTGGTCGTTATCGTGATCGCACCAAAACCCGTGCTCAGGTGATGCGTGCTGCTCTTGAAGCCCTGCGTCAGGCCGCCGGGCCAGATACCATTCTGCTGGGTTGTGGTTGCCCGCTGGGTTCGGCAATCGGCGTGCTGGATGCCATGCGCATCAGCGCTGACGTCGCCCCCACGTGGGAGCCGCGCTTTACCGCGCCGCAGGTGCTTTTCCGCAAGGAGTGGAATATGCCCGCAGCCCGTAACGCTTTGCAAAACACGCTCACCCGCGCTGCTCTGAACAAGCGCTGGTGGGTGAATGACCCCGATTGCCTGCTGCTGCGCCCGGATTCAGAGCTGACCCTTGCCGAGGTGCAATCGCTGGCGACGGCTATTGCCTTGAGTGGCGGCGCTCTGTTGCTCTCGGACGACTTGCCGCATTTGCCGGAAGAGCGCTTGCGCATCGCCGCTCAGTTGCTCCCGCTCATCGGTCAGCGCCCGCGGGTGATGGACTGGTTCGACGAGACCGACCCGCGCTTGCTGCGCCTTGACCTGGAAGGCTCAGCAGGACGCTGGCATTTGTTGGCGGTCTTTAACTGGACGAAGCGCCCTTATACGGCGATGCTCCCTCTGGCGGCGTTTGACCTGCCCGCGGGTGAGTACCTGGCCCGCGAGTTCTGGAGCGGCGATCTGTTTTCCCTCTCTGGAGATGCGTTGCCTTCGGGGGAGGTCCCGCCCCATGGAGCGCGGCTCTTCGCCTTACGCCCGCGCAAACCGGCCGAACCTCAATATCTGGGTGGAGATTTGCACATCTCTCAAGGGCTGGAAGTGACTCAGTGGTCGGCAAACTCCCGCCGGGAAGTGTGTTTTACCCTGACGCGACCCGGGAAGGCGCATGGTGAAATTGTCCTCGCACTGCCAAATCCGCCGCGTGCCGTCATCCTGAATGGGCGGCCCATTTCCTGGAAGGCCGCGGCGGAGAAAGTGTATCGCTTGCCGGTGGCGTTCGACAGGCGGGCGGTTATCGAAATTCAAGGAGAAGAAAAATGAACAGATATATTCTGACGGCGGCTGCTCTACTCCTCGCGGGGCTGGCGTGCAACTTTGGCACGCAAGAGGCTCAACCGCAGGCAGGAGGCACGCCTGTACCGGCGCAGCCGCTGCCCTCCACCACGGTTGCGCTCCCCCTGCCACCGCAAGCCACCACGACCCCGCCGCCGACTCCCACAGAAGCTCCCTCTCCGTTTCAACCGGCGGCCTTTCTGGTGATGGACGCGGAAAACAGCCTGTCGCTTTATGATTTTCAGGGTCAGAATTTAGCGCGGCTGCAAGCCCCAGGACTGGAAAATGTGCCCTCCGGCGGCGTGCACGTGGCTGGAAGATGGTCGCAGGGCGAGTTCAACCTGCCGTTGATCTACCTGGCCTATGGCGACACGGTGAACGTTCGCCAGAGTCTCAATGGGCAGGTCAGCAATCTGGTGGCGGATATCGACCTGACCTATTTGCACGGGGCGATGGGGCAGGCGCCTTATGTGTATGTGTTGACGACCGGCGGCGCGCAGGCGCTGGTCAGTCGGGTGTACCTGGGCGGCAATCCAAACCCATTGATGGAGAGGGTTGACCCTGAGTATTTTGCTGTTTTTCCGTTGGCGCTTCCCGCCTCGCAAGGGAACGTCAGCGGTGTGTGGTATTCGCTCACTCCTTACGGGATCGGCGGCGATATTGTCTTCCCGCCGCACAAGGGTTTGTTTTACCTTGATCTGGCGAATCCGGGGGCCGAAAACCGTTATCTGGATGATGGTTTCAGCCCGCTGGGCTTGTCCCCTGATCTCACCTGGCTGGCTTATATGCCTGCCGAAGGTGGTTTTGTGGCGGGCAGCCCGGCGCGCCTCACGCTCTACAATCTCTATACTGCCGCCCGCGTGGAAGTCGCTCTTAACCCTGAGAGCGACCGCGGCGCGGGACACGCCGTCTTCGCGCCGGACAATCGCCGGGTGGCCTGGATGGAGGGCGCGGGCTGGTTAATGGATGAGCCGCCGAGTTTTCGCTCTCGTTTGGTGATTGCCGATATTGGGGGCAACATCCTCGCCTCACTGGATGCTGCGGCGCTGGGGAATGCCGTGGGCATCGCCAACGCGGTTTGGGTGGAGCCGGTTGGCTGGCTGGATGGTGAGAACCTGCTGGTGGAGGTGCGCGATGCGAACTGGGAGAACAACGGCCTGGCGCGCCTGCGCTACGACGGAGGTCAGATTACCCTGCTGGCGCGTGGTATGTTTGCCGGTTTTGTGTATCCCTGAGATGGGCTATGGGCGCGCTGAACCTTGATGCGTTTTTCCACCCCCGGGGCATCGCCGTGCTCGGTGCCTCGGGAGACCCGACCAAGCTGGGCTACGGGCTGGCCAATAACCTGATGCGCAGCAATTACCCTGGCGCGGTGCATTTCGTCAACCCCAAAGGCGGTGAGCTGCTGGGGTGTAAGGTGTATACCAGCGTGCTGGAAGTGCCTGAGCCGGTAGACCTGGCGGTGATCCTGATCCCCGCTCTTTACGTCCCCGATGCTCTGCGACAGTGCGGCGCGCGGGGCATCCGGGCAGCCATCGTGGGTTCGGGGGGGTTCCGCGAGGTCGGTCCGGCGGGCGAGCGTTTGGAGGCGGAGATGCTGGCTGTGGCGCGCGAGCATGGTATCCGCCTGATCGGCCCGAACTGCATCGGCCTGCTGGATACGCACCTGCCCATGGATACCACCTTTTTGCCTCCGCCTGGACCAACCCCTGGCGAGGTGGCGTTCATCTCTCATTCGGGAGCAATTTGCGCCGCGGTGATTGACTGGGCGCGCGGCCAGGGCTACGGTCTCTCGCGGTTGGTCAGCCTGGGTAATCAGTCCGACCTGGGCGAGACGGATGTGCTCGCTCCCGTGGCGGCGGATCCCTTCACGCGTGTGGTGGCCTTGTATCTTGAAGGGGTCAAAGATGGCCGCCGCTTTGTGCAAGAAGCCCGCCGGGTGACGGCGCACAAAGCGGTGATCGCCCTCAAGGTAGGGCGCTTCGAGGCTGGTCGGCGGGCGGTGGCTTCGCACACCGGCGCGCTGGCCGGGCAGGAGAGCGCCTTCAACGCCGCTTTCCGCCGTGCTGGCGTGCTGCGCGCGGAGACCAGCGAGGAGATGTTCGATCAAGCCCGCGCGCTGGCGTGGTGCCCGCTGCCTCGCGGCAGCCGCGTGGCGGTGCTGACCAACGCCGGCGGGCCGGGAGTCACCGCTGCGGATGCGTTGGAAGCCCATGGCCTGCAACTGGCCGGGTTCACGGCCAAGACGCGCTCTGCCCTGGATGCGATTCTGCCCCCGGCGGCCAGCCTGGGCAACCCGGTGGATATGCTCGCCTCCGCGGCGCCGGAGCAGTTCGCCGCCTCTCTGCGCGTGGTGCTATCCGATCCCGGCGTAGACAGCGTGATGGTGGTCTACCCCACACCGCCGATGTTCACTGCGGGCGCGGTGGCCAAGGCGATCATCCCGGTGATCCACGCGGCGGAGAAGCCGGTTGTCGTCGCTGTGATGGGCGAGCGTATGATTCAGGAGGCGGTGGAGCACCTGCGCGCGGCGCACGTGCCGGAGTACCGCTTCCCCGAGCGGGCTGCCGCGGCGCTGGCTGCGTTGGTGGCGCGCGTGGAACTGCAAAAATTCGCCCGGGATGAGGCGGTCAGACCTGTGGGCGAGATGCCGCATTTGGCTGCTCAACCCCTGGGCCTTTTAACCGCTTATGGCATCCCGCTGGCGACGTTGAAACTGGCGCGCGACGCTGTTGAAGCCGTCGTTTTGGCCGAGGAGCTGGGCTACCCGGTGGCGTTGAAGATCGCCGCGGCAGAAATCAGCCACAAGTCGGACGTCGGCGGTGTGTTGCTCAACTTGAACGATGGGGAAGCAGTGCGGAGGGGTTTTGAAGCTGTGGTTCAGCGCGTCCGTCAGGCGCGCCCGGATGCCGACATCGAGGGCGTCTATGTACAGCGCATGATCGACGAAGGGCAAGAAGTGATCGTGGGAGCGATCCAGGATCCGCAGTTTGGCCCCCTGGTGATGTTCGGCTCTGGCGGCACGGAAGTGGAAGGCCTGAAAGATGTGGCCTTCGCCCTGGCCCCGCTCACCCGCAGCGACGCTGAGTATCTTCTTGAAAATACCTGGGCCGGGCGCAAGCTCAGCGGCTTTCGTGATCTCCCCCCCGCCGATCGGGATGCTGTGCTGGATGTGCTTTTCCGCCTGGCGCAACTGGCCGCCGATCATCCTGAAATCGCCGAGATCGAGATCAACCCGCTGCGCGTGTTGCCCTCCGGCAAGGGCGCGGTGGCTGTGGACGTGCGTCTGGCTTGAAGGTTCAGGGGAGCGCGAATGCTCCCTTTACCAAGTTGGTCAGGGCGGCGAGACCTTTTTGCAATGGCGCGGTTTCGATGTACTCGTGCACGGTGTGTGCCCCCCCGCCGCGCGTCAAGCCGACGCACACGCAGGGTAGCCCGCGGCTGAGGGGGATGTTGGCGTCGGTGGAGCCGCTGGTGAGCATGGCTTGAAGTCCCTGTTCTTGCAGCGCTTTGACGGCTTTCTTTACCAGGGGGTGATCGGGGCGGATTTCTCCGGCGGGGCGGCGGCCGATGACCTCGGCAGTCACCTGCACGCCGGGACGGCGGGCTTTGCGGATGATTGTTTCCACTTGTTGTATCAGGCGGTTTAATGTCTCCGGCCTTTCGGCGCGCAGATCCAGTTCCAGCCAGGCGCGCGGCGCCAGGGTGTTAACGGATGTCCCCCCGTGGATGACGCCCACGTTCAGGCTGGCGCGCGGTTGGCTCGGGATCGGCAGCGCCGTTAGTTGAGTAATCAGGGCAGCCAGCTCGTGGACGGCCGAGGGTGCGCCGTAATCGCCCCAGGCGTGGCCGCCGCGCGTTTCAACCGTGATGCGGTAGCGTTGCACCCCCAGCCCGCGATAATAGATCTGCCCCAGAGCCATGCCCTCCAGCACCAGATAGGCCGCCGGCGCGTCGCCGAAGCGATCCACCACCGCGCGCATCCCCTTGAGATCGCCCAGCCCTTCCTCGCATACGTTGGCGACCAGCCAGATGTCGCCTGGGGGTGTGAAGTCTTCCTGGCGTAGCGCCCAGAGCAAACCGAATAATGCTGCCACGGCGATGCTGTTATCGCCGATGCCAGGGCCGTGGATTGTTTCATTGGTGTGATGGACGTTCAGGTCGGTATCCGGGGGGAAAACGGTGTCGCAATGGGCGCTGACCACCAGCGGGCGCGCCGCGCTGCTGCCGGGCCAGCGGGCGTAGAGATGCCCCCGGGCGTCCTGTTCCACTTCTAGAGATGGCTCCGCGCGGAAGCGGCCAAGCAAAAAGGCCAGCCGCTGCGCCTCGGCAAACGTCGGCGCGGGGATTTGCTGAATCTGAACCGCCAGCTTCAGCAGCGCGGTGAGGAGAGCGCTCATCGGATCAGTACCTCCCGTTTTCGACTTCCTCGGGATCGAAGATGACCACATCCTTGCCGGTGAGTTTTTGACGCACTTTCTGGACGATCAGGTCGAGGTGACCGCTGTGCTTGACGAAATCCATATCGTCGGCGGGGACGGTGAGCACCGGGCACAGGCTGAAGTTTTCCACCCATTCCTGGTAAAGACGGTTGAGGCGTTGGAGGTAGTCGGGGCTGATTTGCCGTTCGTACTCTCGCCCGCGGCGCTGAATGCGACGTTGCAGTGTGGGTACGGAAGCGCGCAGGTAGATCACCAGATCGGGCGGGGGGAGGAATTCGCTCAGTACCTGGTAGAGTTCCCAGTAGGTGTTGTAATCGCGCTCCGCCATGTTGCCGCTGAGGTACAGGTTGCGGGCGAAGACTTCGGCGTCTTCGTACACGCTGCGATCCTGAACCACCGAAGTGGGGTGATCCAGCAGGCGGCGGTGGATGCGCAGACGGTGCGTGAGGAAGAAAAGTTGCGAGTGAAACGCCCAGGCGCGCATATCCTGGTAGAAGTCGGCCAGGTAGGGGTTGTCGGCCTGGGGCTCATAGAAGGGCTGCCAGTGGAGACGCTGGCTGAGCAGGTTGACCAGGGTGGATTTGCCTACGCCGATGTTCCCGGCGACGGCGACGAATTTTTTCATTATGATGTCCCTCACGAAAATCAGGCCTCTGGAACCAGGAGGGCGACTGCCTGTCCGGCGTTGCTATCCATAATAAGTTCCAGGCGATGGCTAGGGCGATAGGCGGATACTTCGATCAGGCGCAGACAATCTTCCAGATCGGCGTCTTCGGGGCAGTATTTTGCCAGCTGGTTGGGGGTGTTGTAGAAAAAATCGTGATTGAAGATCGCGTCTTCGTCGTTGAGGTCAATCGCCAGGGGATAGATTTTTGCCTCGATTAGATCCTGGAAGAAGTGTGTGCCAAAGGATGGTTCCGGCGTGGTGTCGAACTTGCCGCCAGCGAGCTCGATCAGCGCGCGGGTGTTGTAGATCTCCGAGTAGCGGATGTTCACGCCCAGGTCGGGGTTGCGCGTTCCCCAGCGCCCCGGGCCGATGCAGATGAACGTCTCGTCGGCCAGGCGATTGTTGAGACGGCCGATGGCGCGCCCCAGCTCGGAGCGCTCTGCGGCGGTGGGTAAGGCGTAATAGCGCTCGGGGACGACGAAGAGCACGTAACGGATGCCGCGCACGCGCCCGTGTGGGATCATCCGGCGCGTGGAAAAAACGATGTCTTCGGGGGCGATCTCCTCCGGAAGGTGGGCTTCCTCATCTTCGCTGTGGCTTTGGGGGCGGCATTGCAGGATGGCGATATCTACCTGTGGGTTGAGGCTGTGGGGATCGCGCACATAGATGGCGAATTCCATATCCACAGGGGTGTGGTAATGGGTTTCTAGAATGTGCAGCATGCGGCGCATGTGCTCAGCAAAAGCGGTGCGCTGCAATAATCCATCGAAGGTGATGACGACCTGGCTGATTTGCTGGTCGGCGACGTTGCTGCGAATGGGCATCAAAAAGCCGCCCTGGTCGATCTGCGCGATATAGCGCAGCAGAGGGTATTTGCGGTTGAGCACCTGATGGATCGACAGAGTCTCAAAGCGGTTGGTTTTGAGGTTGATCACGTCCACGTATTGCTGTGAATAGCGACGGATGAGCTTGGGGGCGAACTCCGGGCGCAGTTGCGGGTGACTGAGGGCGACCAGGCGCGGGTAATCCACGCCCACGCGCTCCACAGCGCGCGTGCCCAGCCCCCATACCAGGCGCAGAAAGCCGTCTTCCTGCCGGATTTGCGGTGACCAGCGGTACAGGTTGCGGCTGAAAGCCACCCCGGCCGCGTGAGGGAAATAGTAATCTCCAAATTGCTCCCCCTCCACTACCTGAATTAGAATCGCCAGGCGCTCGTCATAATCCTGTAACCCCATGGCGCGGCGGTAGAGCAAGGCGTCGGGGTTGAGGCCGCTGGCGAAGACGTGGGCGATGGCCTGGGTGAGGGCATGCAGGTTGGCCTCCAGGTCGCCCTGGTTGGGGCAGAAGACGCTGTCGTATTTCCCGGCGAAAGAGGTGCCGAAGTTGTCTTCCAGCAGGCTGGAGGAGCGCACGATCAGCGGCCTGGAGCCGACCTTTTTCAGCATCAGCCGCAGCCGATCGAGGATGTCGGGAGGAAATTCGCCGCGAGCGTATTCCCGTTGAATGCGGGGGTAATCGGCGTGGATTTGTTCTTCGGATTTGTATTTTTGATCCGCCCAGTGCATCAGGTCGTTGTAGCTCATGAAGGCATACATCACCTCAGAGCCGAGGAAATAAGACTCCGGAATGCGGATGCGCTGGCAGATATCCTCGTCGGCGATTTCGCTGAGGATGCGCGCGGCGAGCAGCATGCCGGCGGCTTTGCCCCCGATCTTGCCGTGCCCGATTTTGCGCCGGCTGATGTTTTGCAGATCGCTGATGGTGAACCACGATTTGGCGATGTTGATATAGGCCAGTTGGTCACTGATGATTTTGCGGATGAGGACGACGAGCAGTTCGTTGTAGCGGTGCTGATACTTTTTTCGCTCTTCGGGGGGCAGGTGTTCGATTGCCTGCGCCTGCTCAAAGAGCATGTCTTGCGGGGCGAGCTCGGGGTTAAAGGAGACTTCGATCTGCCGGGCGGAGGGATCGCGCTCGGCCAGCACCTGTTTGACGATGTTCTCGAAATCCTCGAAATGAAGGTTGTAGGCGAAATAGAAGTCGGTCAGGTGGGTGCGGATGCGCGAGAGACGCGTTTCCCAGGTCTCTTCGTTCTCCTCCCAGAGAGGGTCGTGCAGCCCTTCGCGCGCCTGAGATTCGATGGCTTTGGCGCGCACCTCGGCCTCGAAGGCCTGCGGCGTGATGATGCCGCGGCGGAACAGCTCGCGTCGCATCAGCTCGCGGATGCGCGTGCGCAGGATGGGATATTGCGCCAGCGCCAGGTAGATGCGCAGGGCCTGATCGGCGGAGGGATCGGGTAAGGTCATGGTGCGCGCGGGATGCAAAAAAAACATCCGAAGCCGGGCGCGCTTCGGATGTCGGTGGACGGGTTTGCCTCTAGGAGCGCATGGGCATGATGACGTGGATGAAATCTTTGCTGCCCACCGGGCGGATGACCCCCGGACTGCTGTCGGAGGTGGTCTCCAGGGCCACGTTAGGGGTTTTGATCACATCGAGCACATCGCGCAGGAAGCGCACGTTGAAGGCGATCAACAGCGGCGGCCCGTCGATCGTGGCGTCGACCACCGTTTGGTTGGAGCCGGTTTCCTCCGATTGCCCGGAGATCTCCACCATGCCGGGTTGCAACTCGTCGCCGGGGGTGATGTTGATCAGAGCGATCTGGGAGCCTTCGCGGGCGAAGATTTCGGCCTGCTTGCAGGCTTTTAAAAAGGCATCTGTGGAGAGCACGGTGCGGGTTCTGTCTCTTATACACA
>WFTY01000042.1 GCA_015485245.1 Anaerolineales bacterium
CCGTCTGCACGAGAAAGAACAACGCCCGCGCGCCGGGGCGGTGATAGAAGCGCAGCGCCAGCGCCAGCCCGCTGCCCCAATAAGTCAGTGCCAGGATGAGTCCGGGTATGACGTTCGGCCAAGCGCCTCCTGGTGGCCCTTCTGTTCGCCATACCCAAAACGCCCAACCCACGAAAACCGGCAGCAGCAGGGCAAACAACACTGTCCCCAGGCGCTGCGCCTCGCGGCCCAGGCGGTCAGGTACTGTCGCGGGCACGCCTGCCTCCCAGTCCATGTTCGAGCGCCAGCAGCATCGCCTCCGCACGCGAATCCATCCCCAGCTTGCCATAGATGTTGCTGACGTGATTCTGCACCGTGCGCTTGGTCACCACCAGCCGTGCGGCGATGGCGGTGTTATCCAGCCCCTGGGCGATCAGATTTAAAATCTCGAACTCGCGCGGCGTGAGGCGGTTCAGGGATTTTTCTGCCCCCAGAGCGGGTTGCCCATCCCGGTGAACGGCCTGTTGCACAACTTTGCTCGCCACCGAGGGGCTGAGCCAACTTTCCCCACAGGCCGCGGCGCGTACGGCGTGGGGGAGCGCTTCCAGCGCTTCATCTTTGAGCACGTAGCCCGTGGCCCCGTTGGCTAAGAGATTGAAGATCAGTTGGGCGTCATCCAGCGCGGTGAGGATCAAAATGCTGCTGCGCGTTGCAGCTTCGTTTAGCCGGCGGGTGACTTCCAGGCCGTTGATATCCGGGAGGTTGATGTCCAGCACCAAGACATCGGGTTGGTGTTCTTGCACCAGGGCCAGTGCGTCTCCCCCTTGTTTGCCCTCCGCCACGACGGTGATGTCGGGGTCGGTGTCGAGCACTGCTTTCATCCCCGCTCGCACGATAGGATGGTCATCCACAATGACGACGGTAATCATGTCTTTGGAGAGTAGAGTTGGTCGCAGCGCGCCGCCAGGATGAAATCGTTGCGATGCAGGCCGTTGATGGCGTGTGTCCACCAGGAGACAGTCACGCGGCCCCATTGAATCAGGAGAGCAGGATGGTGGTTTTCAGCCTCGGCCTGCTCGCCTACCTGATTGGCAAAGGCAAGCGCCTGGCGGAAGTTCTTAAAGCGATAGACGCGCCTCAACTGTGGGGCGCCGTCCTGGGTGATCACGCGCCATGCCGGGATGGCGGTCAGAAGTTCCTGGATTTCCTGGCGTGAGAGCGGCGGGGAGTCCTTGCGGCATGGCGTGCATTGCCCCGCTGCCAACATGGACACAGGCTTACCCTCCCAGTTGAGTGATCTGGCGCAGGAAGCTGAACACGGTGACGCCCAGCTTGACGCCCTCTCCAGGGGTGAGGGTGATGCCCTCCTCGTCGGCGCGTTGAATGAGCAGGTAAGCGGCGCCGAGGCCGGTCAGCGCGCCGACCAGCGCGCCGATGAGCAGGATTTTGGCACGGTTTTCAGAGTTGGGGGTTAATGCAGGTTGCGTTGTACTCATAATTCTGTTATTCCTCCACAGTCATCTGCGAGAGCGCAGGCTTTGCCAGATGGCTCGCCAGGCAGCCTGGACGCCTGCCAGGCGCAGAGCAGGTTCGGCAAGTCGGTCGGCGGCGCGCTGCGTGTTGATTTGCAGGCGGGTAAAGAAGCGCTGCAGGCGCAACATCTGCGGCGGTAGCAGGTTGAACAGCCGGATGGTGAGGTAAATCCCTGCCCCCAGGAGGATCAGCGGGATGAGCAGGAAGAGCAGCATGGGAGTCAGCAGGAAGATCAGAGCTGTATCGGCCGCCGGCGCGAGGTCGCTGCCTTGTGCGCCCGCCACCACCACCCAGGAGGCCAGCGCCAGAATGGCCAGCGCGCTCAGGATCAGGGGAAGGTAGATTTGCCACCAGCTTTCCCGCCGATGCGCCTTGCGCGTGAGGGGGTTGTGCAGCATTTTCTTCATATGGTCTATTGTAGCATGACTTCGATCGGAGCAACGCTACGGTGACTTTTAACCTGCGGCAAGGGTCTTAATGGGGTACACTTGTAGAAGTTTGCCGTACGCTGCACAGGAGGATTGGCATGGTTTCTTCGAACTATCGTGATCTTAACGTCCCCGGTCGGATTTTGCTTGGGCCTGGCCCCAGCATGGTGCCGCCGCGCGTGCTGGCGGCGTTGAGCCAGCCCCCCGTGGGTTACCTCGATCCGTACTTTAGTGAGATTATGGATGAGACTCAGGCGTTGTTGCGTTACCTCTTCCGCACAGAAAACGAAGTGACTTTCCCCATTTCGGGAACGGGCACCGCGGGCATGGAAGCGGCGATCGCTAACTTTGTGGAACCTGGCGACCGTGTGCTGGCGGCGATCAGCGGTTATTTCGGCGAACGGTTAGCCGAGATCGCCGGGCGCTATGGCGCGCAGGTGGTGCGGCTGGAGCGTCCCTGGGGAGAGGTGTTCACCCCCAGGGATTTTGAGAACGCCCTCACCGCCGGGGACTTCAAACTGGTGACCCTCGTCCATGGGGAGACCTCCACAGGGGCAGTGCAGACTCGGGTGGCTGAGATCGCTGAAGTCGTTCATCGTCATGGTGCCCTGCTGGTGTTGGATACCGTCGCCTCGCTGGGCGGCATCCCCGTTGAAGTGGACGCCTGGAATGTGGATATTTGCTACAGCGGCTCGCAGAAGTGCATCTCCGCGCCGCCGGGGATGGCGCCGTTCACCGTCGGTCCGCGGGCGATGGAGGCCTTTGAGATGCGCAAAACGCCAGTGGCGAACTGGTACCTGGATATCGCCGGACTGCGGCGCTATTGGAATGCGGAGCAGAAAAGTTATCACCACACCGCGCCGATCAACCTGGTGTACGCCCTGCGCGAGGCGCTGCGTTTGATTGTCGAGGAAGGCATCGAAAACCGTTGGGCGCGTCATCGCTTCGTTTCCGAGCTGTTGTGGCAGGGGTTGATCGACCTCGGCCTGCCGCCGCGCGTCCCCGAGGAGAGCCGCATGATTTCGCTGACCGCCGCGGCGTTGCCCGGCGGCCTGGATGAAGCCGTTGTTCGCCGTCGTTTGCTGGAAGACTACAACGTGGAAGTTGCCGGCGGATTTGGGCCGCTGGCGGGGAAGATCTGGCGCATCGGCGTGATGGGGTATAGCTGTCGCCGCGAGAACGTGACTTTGCTGCTGGCGGCGTTGAAGGAGCTGCTACCCTGAAGCCCTGCATCGTTGCAGGAATGCTTTTGGGCTGCATGGAGACGCTATGAGCCGCTGGGTACGTTTTTTGATCGCTATTCTGGTGGGGTTGGGCCTCGGCCTGTATTACGGCTGGGTGGTCTCGCCGGTGGAGTTTGTGGATACCGTCCCTTCCACCTTGCGCGAAGATTTTCAGACGGATATTGTGCTCATGGTGGCGGAGATTTATCAGGCAGATGGCGACCTGGCCGCCGCGATGCACCGGCTTGCGTTTTTGGGGGAGCGCCCCCCTCTGGAAGTCACTCAGGCCGCGGTGGCGTTCGCCACTCAGGCGGGATACAGCGCCCGCGACCTGGACACGTTGAATAACCTGTTGCAGGCCCTTCCTGTGGATGTGGAGGCGACGACTCCATGAACGAGCAACGTGGCTCCTGGTATTTGCTTACCGGGTTGATCCTGGGAATTGTCGTCGGGCTGGTGGTCGCCTGGGGGTTGCTCCCGCTTAACGCGGATGCGGTCACGCCGCAAAGCCTGCGCGCCGATTACAAGGATGCCTACCGGGCGATGATCGCGCTGGCCTACGACGCCACGCAGGATTTGACCCGCGCCCGTTCGCGCCTGGCGCTGTTGCAGGATGAAGACCCGCCCAGCGTGCTGGCGGCGCAGAGCCAACGCTACCTTGCGGCGGGGTATTCCTTCGATGAGGCAGCTTCCCTGGCCCGCCTGGCGGTGGCGTTGGGGGAAGCCCCCGCGCCCGCGCCGCGCACTCCCACGGCCGGGCCTACTACCGCGCCCGCGGCGGGGGTGACGGTCACATCCACGCTGGAAGCCAGCGCTCTTCCTCCGACCGAGGCGACCGCTTCCCCTGCGGCAGAAGATGCGATCACCCCTGCGACTCCGGAAGGCACCCCCACGGTCTCTTCCACTCCTACATTGACCTTTACCCCGATCCCCACCTTCACGCCGTTGCCCACGCGCACGCCGACGCCGACTCTGGCGCCGCCTTATGTGCTGCTTTCACAGAACCTGGTGTGTGATCCCGCCTTCGGTGTGTCGTTGATTCAGGTGCAGGTGACCAATGCTGCCGGCGAGGGCGTCCCGGGAGTGGAGATCATTGTCCAGTGGGAGGGGGGCGAGGATCACTTTTTCACCGGCTTGCAGCCCGAGATCGACCCCGGATACGCTGACTTCGAGATGACCCCCGAGGTAGCCTACACGTTGCACATCGCCGATGGCGGCGAAGCTGTGCCCCTGTTTGTGCCCGAGTGCGACGACCCGACGGCCGGCCGCTTTTTTGGAGGCTGGTATCTAACCTTCACGCACCCGTGAGCGGGGTTGGCTGGGGCGAGGGCCGATAACCGAATACGCGGCAGAAGGCGGCGATCACCGCTGCGGTTACGGTTTCCATATCTGGAGGCGGATTGAGCAGGTCGGCAAGGGCGATCTGCGGGGCGTTCGTCAGCCCGCAGGCGACGATGCCCTGCCAGTATTCCATTTGGGGGGAGACGTTCAGGGCGAAGCCGTGCCGCGAGATGCCGCGGGAATCCACTTTGACGCCGATGGAGGCGATTTTTGCGGGGTGTTGTTTGCGCTCTGGGGGACAGTGGCGGCAGCGGGAGGCGACATCCGGCTGGATCCACACGCCGGTCAGGCCGGGGCGTTGCGCCGCGGGGATGCCCAGCGAGGCCAGCGCGCCGATCAGCGTTTCTTCCAGTGAGCGAAGATAGGCGATGTAATCAGGCGGCGGCAGACGAGGGTTGCTCTGCTGGGACGTAAGAACACCAAGCGGCAGCAGCGGGTAGCCGACCAGTTGTCCCGGCCCGTGGTACGTCACATCCCCGCCGCGGTCCACCCAGTGGACTTCCACGCGGCGGCGTTTCAATTCTCTTGCATCCCAGAGCAGGTTTTCGGCGCGGCCGCGGCGCCCAAAGGTGTAGGTGTGAGGGTGCTCCAGCAGCAGCAACGTCGGGTTGCGCTCCCCGGCGGCGATCTCGGTGGCCAGTTGTTCTTGCAGCGCCCAGGCCAGTTGGTAGGGGATCAGCCCCAGGTGGTGGATGTCGCAAAACACAGTGGGCATGCAGAGTGTAGGTGGGTTAATCTGTTTCGGTGGCGGCCGACAGCGCCGACGCCAGCGAGAGCAGATAGATGTGGATGAAGTACAGGGTCAGGGTGAGCGCGATAATGGCGCTGCCGGAGAGCAGCGTGCGCGTCATCAGACGTCCCAGTACATCGGCCGTCGAGAGCGGGTTGTTGCCTGTGTCTATGAAGAGGCCAAGCGAGAGGGCCGAGTCAATCTGTTTGTAGAAGCGATAGGCGAGGTACAACTGGATGGAGCCGTAGACCAGCCCCCCCAGCGTAACCAGGGTGGTGAGGAAACGCGTCCAAAAGCCTAAGAGAGATGATGTTTTCATGGGGAAAAAGCTCCGTGGTGCGTTATGGCTGGGTGCTTGAACCAGCTGAAAGGATGTAATAGTATACTCTGGTTCTGCTGTGATACACTACGGTTCAAAAGCAGGATTCAATTTGAGGTGAAACTGTGATTCCACTGCGTGATGCCCTTCCCACCCGGCGCTTTCCGTTGGTGAATTATTCATTGATCGTGCTGAATGTGCTGGTGTATTTTTTCCAGAGTTCACTTGGCCCGGCGCAGCAAGAACTGGTTTACCGCTTTGCCCTGATCCCCTTTAATTTCGTCACCCGTCTCAGTGTGGGGGATGTCACCGACATCTTTACCAGCATGTTCATGCACGCCGGGCTTGCGCACCTGGGCGGCAACATGTTGTATTTGTGGATTTTTGGGGATAATGTGGAAGACCGCATGGGGCGCGGGCGCTACCTGCTCTTTTATCTGTTGGGCGGGGTGGCCGCCTCGCTGGCGCACATTCTCACCAACCCGACCTCGCGCGTCCCCACCGTGGGGGCCAGCGGGGCGATCGCCGCGGTGTTGGGGGCCTATCTGGTGCTCTACCCGCAGAGCCGCGTGCTCACATTGATCCCCTTGGGGTTTTTCGTCCGGCTGACGCTGCTCCCCGCTTCGCTGGTGCTGGGTGCGTGGTTCGTTTTGCAATTGTTCTCTGGTATGCTGGCTTTGGGTGGCCCGGATGTGGGCGGGGTGGCGTTTTGGGCGCATGTCGGCGGTTTTGTGACAGGCGTGACGCTGGCGAAAGTGTTTGCACGCCGCGAGCCGCCGGTGCGGGTGTTGTATTGGTAGTTTGAGGACGGAGGCCCGCAAACCGCTGAGCGCGGTTTGGCAGCCGTTGGTCGCCCGTGTCAGCCGTCTTTTTTCTCCCAGGCTGCAATCGCTCCCAACCGCGTGCATACGTGCGCCCCGGCCCGGTTCCCCGCCCGGCAGGCTTCCGGGAGCGTCGCGCCGTTCGCCAGCGCGGCGAGCAGCCCGGCGGCGAAGGCGTCGCCGGCGCCGGTGGTGTCCACCACGTCCACCGCGGGAGCGGGAAATTCCTCGGCGTGGTTTGCGTTTTTTAGATAACAGCCGCGTTCCCCCAGTTTGATGATGACTGTGTTCGCCCCGCGCGCCCGAAAAGCTCGTCCGGCCGTCTGGGGTTGGGATTCCCCGGTCAGGCGGAAGGCTTCTTCTTGATTACAAAGCAGGATATCCACGGTGGGCAAGGTCTCCCAGAAGGCTGCTTGCAGCTCAGGGTCTCGCATGTGTTGGCCGAAAACCACGTCAAGCGAGGTGGTCACGCCCTCCTGGCGGAGCGCTTCAAGGCGTTTGTGTAAGCCGCGATTCAGGCCGGTGAGCACAAAAAAACCGCCGATGTGAAAATAGCGCGCCCCGCTGGCGAGGATGAGCGCCGGGTCTATCGCTGTGGCGTTCAACTGCGCATTGGCGCCAGGGGTGTGGATAAAGCGCGGCTGCATCTCGCGGTCTACCAGCACCACGCTGAGGGCTGTTTTCTCCCCAGGCAGGCGGGCGGCGAAGCGCGTATCCACACCCAGGCGTTTCCAGGTGCGGAAGAGCATCTCGGCGGAGTCGTCGCCGCCGGTGAAGGCCAGCAAGCCGGTGGGGATGCCGAGGGCGGTCAGCCCGATGGCGGTGTTGGAGCCGCATCCGCCGGGGGCTATGTCCGCCTGCTCGAAGATGATGGAGTCGTGTCGCGGCACGTCCTCCACCGGATAGCAGAGCACATCCAGGGTGACGTTGCCGCAGACGAGCGCTTGCAGCGGTCGGTTGGACGGGGGAAGCTCAGATTTCAAACTGACTGTGTTCCGGCGGGAAGTAGACTTCGGAGAGGCCAATCTCGGCCAGGCGTTCCATCAACGGCTGGGCGCCGCGCTCCTCGCCGTGGACGAGGAAAACCTTTTTGACGCTATCCTTGACGGCGGCGGCGTATTCCAGCAGCAACGCCTGACCGGCATGGGCGGAAAGCCCGCCGATGGTGGCGACCTCGGCTTTGCGTTTGTACATCTTGCCGAAGATCTTGACCTCTGTGGCGCGCTCGGCCAGACGGCGCCCCAGGGTGTGCGGTGCCTGCCAGGAGACGATCAGGATAGTGTTGCGCGGGTCGGTGATGTTGTTCTTCAGGTGATGGAGGATGCGTCCGGTTTCGGCCATGCCGGAGGCCGAGATAATCACCGCCGGGCCTTTCATCTCGTTGATCGCTTTGGATTCTTCTACAGAGCGGGTATAGGTGATCAGATCAGCGCCCAGGGCGGAGTGGTGGGCCACATCGTCGCGGATGAACTCGCGTGCTTCTTTGTCGAAGACTTCGGGGTGGGCGCGGAAGATGTCGGTGGCGTTGATCGCCAGCGGGCTATCCACATAAACCGGGATGCGAGGGATGTCGCCGTTGTCGATCATCTGGTGCAGGCAGTAGACCAGCTCTTGCGTGCGGCCGACGGCGAAGGCGGGCACGATGATGCGTCCGCCGCGGGCGATGGTGCGTACTACCACGTCGCGGAACTCTTCAAAGGCCTGCTGCGGGTCGCGATGGGCTTTGTCGCCGTAGGTGCATTCCATCAGCAGGTAATCGGCGTCGCTGGGCAGCACGGGGTCGCGCAACAGCGGCATGCCGCGGCGGCCGATGTCGCCGGAAAACCACAGGCGGAATGTTCGTCCCCCCTCCTCGATGTCCAGGACGATGGCGGCGGATCCGAGGATGTGTCCGGCCTCGACGAAGCGCGCCGTCACGCCGGGGACGACTTCAAAAGGTTTGTCGTAAGGGATGGCGGAGAAGTGTTGGGCAACATGGGCCGCGTCCACCTGGGTGTAGAGCGGCTCGACCAGCGGTTTGCCCTGACGGGCAAGTTTTTTGTTCAGGTAGGCAGCATCCGATTCCTGGATGTGACCCGAATCCAGCAGCATGATGTTCGCCAGGTGAGCGGTGGCCTCGGTGGCGTAGATGTTGCTGTGGTAGCCGTTTTTAATCAGGTGGGGCAGGTTGCCGCTGTGATCGATGTGCGCGTGCGAGAGGAGCACTGCGTCCAGTTCGGAGGCCTCAAAGTGGAAATGGCGATTGCGCTCGTACGTATCCTTGCGGCGACCCTGGAAGAGGCCACATTCCAGCAGAATTTTGTATCCGTTGATCTCTAGCAGATGTTGGGAGCCGGTGACGGTTTGGGCGGCCCCGTGAAAGTGGATTTTCATCGCGATGACTCCTTTGCGTTATATCATCCGGACGCTGCAAGCACGCGGATTATTTCCTCCCCAAATTTCTCCCGCCGCCAGGGGACGGTCTCCAGGATTTGTTTTAGTTCCGCGGTTTGCTGGGGATTGGCCTCGGCCAGGGCGTAGAGCAGGTCTTTGGGCAGGATGACGTCGGAGGGAACGTTCATGGCTTGCGCTTTGCGCTGTCGCCAGCGCCGCAGCCGGTCAACACGTTCGCGGTACGCTTCGTCCCGGCGCATCACGCGCGGCGGGTGGATGGGAGGAGCCTGCTGGCCGCGCTGGACGGCGCGTAACAGGCCCTCGCCGAGCCATTCCACCTGACGGCTGCTCACGCCGGACAGGTTTTCTATTTCCTGCAGGGAGTTCGGCGCGGCCTGGGCGATTTGCAATAAGGTTTTGTCGCCGATGACTTTGAAGAGCGGGCGGTTCAGGGCGCGGGCTCTGGAGTCGCGAAAGCGGCAAAGCTCTTGCAGGATAGCCGCCTGTCGCGCCGTCAGGTCGTGCGCCCCGCGGACGCGCCATACCGCGGCCACGCCGTTGCGATGTTGACTGGAATCCACGCGGCTGGCGCGCTGAAAGTCCTCCACGGCAATCGCCCACCGGCCGGTGGCCTTCAGTTCGGCTTTCATCTTTTCGCGCAGCGGGATGAGATAGTGAGTGTCTACCTGCGCATAGGCGAGCATCTCTGTGGGGATGGGACGGCGGCCCCAGTTGGCGCGCTGGTACTTTTTGTTGACGCGCACCCCGAAGTGCTCCTCCAGAATCGGCCCCAGGCCGACTTTCGGCCATCCCAGGATGCGGGCGGCGATCATGGTGTCGAAGATACCGCGCACCCGAAAGCCGAAATCCTGGTGCAGCATGATCAGGTCGTACTCCGAGGCGTGGAACACTTTTTCGATGCTTTCATCCTCGAAAATTGGCCCCAGGGGAGTGAGATCGCTCAGGGAGAGCGGATCCACCACATAGTCGCTGGTGGGCGTGGAGAATTGGATCAGGCAAACCTGTTCCTGGTAGGCGAACATGCCGTTGGCTTCGGTATCCACGGCAATGATGCGCTCGCGGGCAAGCTCCCCCGCCAGGCGCGCCAGGGCGTTGGGGCGGGCGATGAAAATTGGTGTGGGCAGGTCACGCATGGCGGGTATTATAGCCTATTCGCACAATTGCTTTTCCAGGATGAGGGCGTCGACCCCGCCGTTGTAGTAACGCGGCCACAGGCCGACGCGCTGGTAGCCGTTGCGCTGATAGAGGTGAATGGCGGGTTTGTTGTCCACCCGCACGCTCAGGCGTACGCGCGGGACGGGCAGCGCGGCCTCGCAGGCTTCCAGCAGGGCGCGCCCGATCCCCCGGCGTTGATATTCCGGCAGCACCCCCAGTGTGGCGATCCAGGCCAGGTTTTGTGTGTTGCGTACGTCCCCGGCAATGAAGCCGACCATAAAATCATCCGCGACGGCCTTCAGGCGCACTACCGCGGGAAAGGTGAGCACAGCGATCAGGTCGAGCAGCGGCCAGGCGTCGAGCGTAAAACACGCTTTTTCCAGGCGGCGCAGGTCGTTCAGGTCGCGCAGGGTGGCTGGCTGGATGGCAACCGCGCCACCCTGCGTTGGGGAGAGGGATCGCACCCCAGGTTTTTCCACGGATTGCGCTTACTTGTCCTGCTGCCCTTTGACGAAGTCGCTGAGCAGGCTGGTGAATTCCATCGGGAAGATGAACTTGGTGGCGTCGGTGGCGCCCAGCCCCTTGAGCATCTCGAAGTATTGCAGCGTCATGGTCTTCTGGTCGAGCGTTTGGGCGACCTGGAAGATGCGCTCCAGGGCGGAAGCGTAACCTTCGGCGCGCAGCTTTTGGGCCTCTTTGGCGCCTTCGGCCTCCAGGATGGCAGCCTGCTTTTTCCCTTCCGCTTCGAGGATGGCGGCTTGCTTTTGCCCTTCGGCCACGTTGATGGCGGCGTCGCGTTCGCCGGTGGATTCGGTCACCAGGGCGCGGCGCACGCGCTCGGCGGTCATCTGCCGGTTCATGGCGTCCTGAATCTCACGCGGCGGGATGATCTCGCGGATCTCGACGTTGGAAACCTTGACGCCCCATCGCTCGGTGACCTCGTCCAGGCGGGCGCGCAACATGTTGTTGATGTGCTCGCGCTCCACCAGCACCTCGTCGAGCTGGATGCCGCCGATCACGGCGCGCAGCGTAGTGGTCGCCATGCCCTGGGCGGCAGCTTCAAAGTTGCCCACCTGCAACACGCTCTCCACCGGGTCAACGATCTTGTAATACCAGATGAAATCAATCGAGATGCTGGCGTTATCCTCGGTGATGGCGGTCTGGTGGGGGATTTCGCGCACCTGCTCGCGCAAATCGACGCGCACGCCGCGATCAATAAAGGGGATCAGGATGATCAGCCCCGGCCCTTTTTCCCCGATGCAGCGCCCCAGGCGGAAGATCACCAGGCGCTGGTATTCCGGCACGATTTTGATGGCGCTGGCCAGGAAGACCAGGGCGACGAGGATCAGCGCGCTGATCAGGCAGGTGAGGAAGCCGGCTGCCCCGGCGGCGCTTTGTGCAAGTAGAGCGTAAGACATAGGGACCTCCTTGTTGGTTTGGCGGATTGGTTTGTCCGTGAGTCAGGTTAGTCTGGCGAATCGGAAACAGGTTCGACCTCGAGGATCAACCCCTCGCGGCGCAGCACCCGGATCGGCGTGCCCGCGGGAATGACGGTTTTGCTCCGGGCAGTCCACAATTCCCCGGTCACGAAGACCACCCCCTCATCATGAATTTCGGTGCGCGCTTCGCCGCGCGCGCCGATCAACGGGCTGAGGTCATGCGCTGGGCGGGCGGCGCTGGCCTCCAGCGTTTTCGTCGTCGCGATCCAGAAAAAGCCCCCGGCCAGCAGCGAGGCGACGGCGGCCAGCAGCGGATGCACCGCAGGTTGCCAGATGTTTTCCTCCCGGAAGAGGAAGGTCGATCCGAGGATCAAAGTCAGGATGGAAAGCGCCAGATAGTGCGTGTTCCCGGATTTGCGCAACGCCCCGATGAAGAGAAACACGCTCAACACCAGCATCACCAGCGCCCAGGGGTTGATCGGCAAGCTGTATACCGCCCATCCGGCCAGCGCCAGGGCGAAAAACGCGCCGATCTCCAGAACGCCTGTGCCCGGCGTCAGGATGGCGAGCAGTGTCAGCGTGATGCCGCACACCAGGAAGAGGTAGGCCAAGTTAGGGTTGAGGAGGAACTCCATCGTTAGAGCGTTTTCTCGTAAAAGCGGTAGGTTTTATAAATCTGCCCGCCCATCACCCGGATGGGGCGGCTGATGGCGTCGTTGTTCTCCAAAATCCAGCTCATCTCGGCGTGTTGGATGCCTTTTTTGAGCGCCGCGCGGGCGGTTTCGTAGTAAAAGAGCGCGTCGATGCCGCGGGCGCGATATTGCGGCAGCACGCCGAGGATCAACACCCGCGCCCAGGTCACCCGCCGCCGCACTTTCCAGTGCCAGATCAGCTTTGCCAGCGTCCACCATTCCGGGGTTTCGGGGCGCGGATAGGCCAGGCGCAACGGCTGGTTGACATCCGGCAGGGTGATGCTCACGCCAATGGGTTTGCCGTCCACCTCTGCCACCAGGGTGAGATCGGGGTCGAGGATGGCGTGCAACTCCTCGCCGATTTTGGCGAATTCTTTATCCGTCATCGGCACGAAGCCCCAGTTGCGCGCCCAGGACTGGTTATAGATCTCTTCGACGCGGGCGATTTCCTCGTCAAAATGCTTCATGTCGACTTTGCGGATGTGGATTTCCCCTTTGGCTTTGATCTTCTCCACCACGCGGATCAGCTTTGGAGGAAAGCGACTGCCTCCGGCGTAGATGTCGGTATCCAGCGCATAGGCGTGCAGATCCATCGCCTTGCGGTAACCCTGACTCTCGATGTAATCCACATAGCGGGGAGGGTTGTAAGTCATCATGATGCGCGGTGGATCGTCGAAGCCGTCCACCAGCAGGCCGCACTCCTCGTTGGTGGAGTATTGCGCCGGCCCGCGGATGGCCGCGTAACCGCGCTGGCGCACCCAGTCCTCGGCGGTTTGCAGCAGCGCCCGCGCGGCTTCGGGGTCGTCGAGCACCTCGAAGAAGCCGAAGAAGCCGATGCGCTCGTTGTGGAACGCGTTGTGGCGGTGATTGATGAACGCCGCGATCGTGCCGACGATTTCCTCCCCGCGGCGGGCGAGGAAGAATTCCACCTCGGCATGTTCAAAGAAGGGGTGCTGCGTTGAGTCGGTGAAGGCCATGCGCTCGGAGATCAGCGGGGGGACCCAGTTGGGATCCCCTCGATAGACTTTCCACGGAAAGCTGACGAAGGCGCGGCGCTCTGCCACGTTGGAGACAGGGTGGATGGATAATGATTTCATGGTGTGCTCCCGTTGCAGCCGTTGATTGGCGCGTTGAATGCGTTCACCAACCAGTTTGATTATACAACAATTGGGGGTGGCAGGGCGCTCACTCTTGTTGGGCGTGGTATTATTCCGGCATGGATGTCGCCTTTGCTTTGCCCGGCGGCGCGCCGGTGTTTACCTTTACTTTGTTGGTGTCTTTGGGCGCAGGCGTGGGGATGTTGTGGGCCGTGGGCCGCGCCCCAAAAGAATCTGCCGAGGCGGTGTTCGCCGCCGGGGTATGGGCGCTGCTGGGTGCGCTGGTCGTCGCGCGCGCTGCCTATATCGCCATTCATTGGGCGTATTTTCGCGCCCACCTGCTGTTGATCCCTCAGGTTTGGCTGGGAGGGATGTCGGGGAGCGCAGCGTTGCCCGGCGCGTTGCTGGGGCTGGCGCTGGCGGCGCGCCGCCGAATGGCGACCTGGGGCGAGGCTTTGTTGCCGTTGTTATTCACCGTGGCGGTGAGCGCCTGGTTGGGATGCTGGACGAGCGGCGTCTTCTACGGGCCGGTGACCGGCGCCTGGTGGGGCGTGCCTACCCGGGATGAATGGGGCGAGCTTGCCCTGCGGGTTCCGCTGCAATGGCTGGCCGCACTGAGTTTGCTGGGTGTCGCTTGGGGGTTGGAGCAGGCCCGGGGGCGTGGCTGGCTGCCCTCTCCCGA
>WFTY01000043.1 GCA_015485245.1 Anaerolineales bacterium
AGTCCACACTGTGTAGCCCTTTAATTTGCGCTGCGGCGCGATGGGCATCTGGCTGCGCGTCCAGAAGTCGTCACCAGCGCGGATGCCCAAAACGCGGCGCACGAAAGGAAGTTGGACTTCATCGACATTTATCCAGTAATCGGAGTGGAAGCGCGCCCGCGTTTTGATATTGCGCGGGCTTTCGGGGGTGCCTTTATCAAACTCGTCTAACCCATAGAATTCGGTAATCGGGTCGAGCAGATTCCAGCAGTTGTACCAGCGAAAACCGGGGGCAAAGCGGGGGTATTCTGGCAGCCGAAAGCGATTATTTGCCGGGTAAACGCTCTCCAAAATAGGCGCGGTCTGGTTGTAATAACTCAAAATGCTGCCAATGGTGACATAGGTGTGAATCCGCTCCCGGACTGCATCGCTCAATTGCGTGAACAAAGTCTCAAAGGTAATCGCCGTGCCCTGAGAGTGTGCGAAGACGTGAATGCGCCCCACCTCGGGGCAGCAACGGGCGAAGAAAGCGATCTCGTTTTCCACCACGCTGCGCACGCGCAAGGCCTGCGCTGGGTTCATAGCGTAGGAACTGACATCGCCGAGAATGCCGCCCAACAGCGAGGCCAGGAGATTCTCAATCCCATCGCCCACCGCGCCCAGCACACGCGTCCACTTCAACACCTTGGCCAATACGATGATGAGGACGAGGATAGGCAAAGCCAGCACCACCACCAGACGGTAATACAACTTGACCAGCGGAACAGCAATGCGGTGTCGTTTGCCATCAGGCAGGCAAATCAGCGCGTGGAGCAAATCGGTGTTCACCGCCGGGCGACGCGACCAAAGTATCGCCCGCACGCCGTTCATCACCAGAGGGGGAATTGCCGCGCAAACCAACAACACCAGGTATTCCGAAGTAAACAAGACAAACGACAGCAACATCACCAGCATCACCCAGGTCGGCAGGCCTTGCAGATGCCCGTACCGTCCGCCGCTGTTAAAGTATTGGCCGGCGCGCAACCCTATCGGCCAGGCGATAATCGTTGCCACCAGCAAAACGAGCGTTGTTTTCGTGATTTGCATCCACGGCTCAGGCAGTGACCACCAAAAAACGGACTCAAACCACGAAGTATTAAAGCGGGCGCGGTAGGAAACCACAAAGAAGGAGAAGAGGAGAAAATACAACAGGGTATAACTGATCCATTTGGAGGCATACCCGAAGCGGTCTTCTTTCTTTTGGCACTCATCCCCGGCGTTGAACTTACTGCGAACCCAATGAAGCAGCAAGGTGAGATCGCGGCGCAGGGCGTATGTAGCCATGTTCCACTCGATGAAAAAGGCTTTCCACGGGCTGATAGGATGCAACTCATTTTCCCAATACACTTCCTTCACCCAAATGCGCCGGCGCTCCGTTGCCGAGGCATCTTCCTGCGATGACGGCACATCCAACTCAATTTCGGTCAAGTGAAGATGAGCATCCTCGGTATGCGGGGAAACGGGGAAATCCTTAAAGATGTCTGCGTCATCCACCTGGCGCACGTCCGCCTGCGGGTCAATCCGTTTGACTGCTGGCAAAAAGCCTTGCAAAAACGTATCCAGAGTCTCATCGGGCTTGTGCAGCCCAGCCCCCTTGACCACCAATACGACATCTGCTTTCGGTTGAGACATCAACTTCCTCCAGTCCCAAACAGCGAGCGGTGTATGGTTATATGGTTACTACACATCGCTCGCTGAATGTAATACACAACCGCAAGGCCGATGACGACCTCGAGCAAGAGAGGGATAACCATATCATATCTCCTTCCGGGAACAAGCCTCTGGCAAAAAACGACCTTATCACCGCTTACTCGATGTTGTTACTCCCCCTTTTTTGCTTTGCACGTTGCTTGCGCAGTCGCGGCCATAAGAGAAGTGATCTGATCGCGCCGCTCGAGGCAACCATCGCACTCAAACTGGCTTTTTGACTATAGCAAAAATCACATCTCCGGTCAAGGAATGGCCCGCCCCTACCTTCCACGCCTCTCTTCCGGCATTGGCATCAAAACGATGCCTTCCTGAGGCAAGCAGACGGCCAGCAACCGCACCCCGGATTTGTCTTCCGCCAGTGTGCCGCGCGAGACCCTCTCTTGGCGAACTTTAAGAAAGTCCTGCGCGTAACCTATCATATTAAAAGCCACTGCATCAGCGCGGCGGCCACCCATGTCGGCGCGGGAGTTTGATACAAATCCGCCGCGTCGCTATAAGTCAGATCAACAATCTCGCTGCTCAACGGGCCGCGCAAATAGCGGAACACCTGTCCGGCGTCGCGGGCATCGCTTTTGGCTTCCACGCAGTGCTGGTTATACCCCCAATAGTCGCCCCGCCCCAAAATCGCCATTCCCTCCTGGATACGCCGGCGCGCCAGGTCAAGCCCACCCTGGTGCGGGTGTAAGGCTTCCTCCGGCGAATCACCGTAGCCAATACCGTGGTGGAAGGGATCCGCCGTGGAAACGACGACTGCATCCCGGGCAATGGCGACCAGTTCTTCGATGCCGGGCAACTCCCCCGGCTTACCACCCACCAGATAAGGATACCGCTCAATCACCTCAGGCCCTTTCACCCCGCGCCGACGCGTCTCCGCCGCCCAGAAATGCCGCCAACTGATGAGCACATGGTCAAAGCGCCAGTCCTGACGTCCCTCCAATCCCGGCCCCTGAATGCCCCAATGCCGAAACTGTGCAGGCGACTCTCCGGCGGCCACGCGGCGACGGGCGTCCTCCATCTCGGCAGAAAAAGAATGCAGCACACTGACCACCAGAACCCGGTCAGCGCCGCTATCCAGGCAGGCCTGCACCACAGCGGCGATCTGGTGACCGCAATCGGCTACCCCGGCGTGAGGGAAAACCAGCACCCCGCCTGCATCCAGCACGGGGGCCAGTTTCCATTGCTCGGCTTGCTCCAACATACGCAACGTGCCCTCCTCACCCAGGGCAAGGTGTTCCTGGCGATAAAGCCAGTGGATATCCTGACGCAGTTTACGGTAGTTGAGTGCCTTCATCGAACATATTCCATATAACGAGCCGTGCGATCCGCCACGCCCTCCCCCAGTAATTGAGCCACCACATACAGACTCATATCGATCCCCGCGCTGATGCCCGCCGAAGTGACCACACGCCCGTTATCGACAAAGCGCTGGTCGTCCAGCACCTGCGTATCAGGCGCCAGGGATTTCAACTCAGCGAGCACTTCGTGATGTGTGGTCGCCCGCAATCCCTGTAACAACCCGACCTGCGCCAATACCAGCGAACCGGAACACACCGACAACACCCGCTCGGCTGTGTCGCTGCGAGCGCGAATCCAGTTCAGGATCGCGGAGTTACGCAACAAAGCGCGCGTCCCTGCTCCGCCGGGGACGATCAAGATATCAGGGGGCGGCGCGGTGAACAAATCGTAATCCGGGTTCACCGAAAGGCCGTTGCGCGCCCGGATAGGACGTTTTTCCTCGGCCACAGTGTACACCTCGAAGACTTGCTCCGCGCTCAGTTCATTGGTCACCGAGAACACCTCAAACGGGCCAGCGAAATCCAGCACTTCAACCTCATCGAACAGCAAAATAGCCACTTTTCTTTTCATGAAAATCCATCTCTTTTTCCTATCGCCTGGTTTTTCATCGCCCGGCGGTAAGCCCGCTCATACGCCACAGCGCTCTCATCCCAGGAGAAACGGCGGCTCATAGCGCGTCGCTGCATGGCGGCGTAGTGTCGCGGGCGGTCATAATAGGTGCTCACCGCCCAGCCGACGGTGTAGTACACCGCATGGTCACTGGGTTCGTAAAACTTGAAACCCGTCCCTTCGCCTGTGGATTCATCGTATTGCTCCACCGTATCATCCAGCCCGCCGGTGGCGCGCACAATCGGCAACGTGCCGTAGCGCAGGGAGTAAATCTGATTCAGGCCGCAGGGTTCGTAGCGCGAGGGCATGATGAAGAAATCCGCCCCGGCCTCAATCTGATGCGCCAGTTCCTCATTGTAGCCGATATAACACCCCGCCCGACCGGGAAAACGCGCCGGCAACGCGGCGAAAAACCGCTCCAGCGCAGGTTCGCCGGAGCCGAGGATGGCGAACTGCACCTGCATATGCGTCAGAATACCCTCGATGGCCTCCGCCAGCAAATCCAGCCCTTTTTGCGCCACCATGCGGCTGACCACGCCAATCAGCGGCGTGCGCGGCGACTCATTCAGATGCAAACGCCGTTGCAACGCGCTTTTGCACACCGCCTTGCCGCTCAAGTCGTCCACATCGTAAGTCGCCGGCAGGTGCGGGTCGCTCGCCGGGTTCCAGAGAGTGTAATCCACGCCGTTGAGGATGCCGAAGTAATCCTCCCCCCGGTCGTTGAGATAAGGCGCCATGCCGTGCCCCATCTCCGGGGTGCGGGTTTCCCGCGCATATGTGGGGCTGACCGTATTGAGCACATCAGCATAATGGATACCGCCCTTGAGGAAGTTAACGCGCCCGTGGTCTTCAAATTTATCCGGCGTGAAGTTCTCCCAGCCCAGCCCCAAATAGGGATAGTGAGAGGCGTCGTACACGCCCTGATAGCCGATGTTGTGGATGGTGAGCAAACTGGCCGCGCCCCCCAAGAAGGGGTCATCGCCATGCCAGAGTTTGAGATACGCCGGCGCGAGGGCGGTCTGCCAGTCATGCACATGGACGATATCCGGCTTGAAGCCCAAATCTCTGCACAATTGCAGCCCTGCGCGGGTGAGGAAAGCGAAACGCCGCGGGTTATCCACGTAATCGCGGTAAGCGGCATCGTGATACAG
>WFTY01000044.1 GCA_015485245.1 Anaerolineales bacterium
CCTTGGCGAGCAGGGTCTTCCCCGTCCCAGGAGGGCCGACGAGCAGCACGCCTTTGGGGATGCGCGCGCCCAGGGCGATAAATTTCTCTGGTTCGCGCAGGAACTCAACCACCTCCTCAAGTTCCAGCTTGGCCTCCTCCACGCCAGCAACGTCATCAAACGTCACTGTGGGCTGGTCGCCAGCGAACATGCGCGCCCGCGATTTCCCAAACGCCATAGCAGCGTTGTTGCCGCCCTGCGCCTGGCGGAAGATGAACCAGAACATCGCACCCAGCAACACAATCGGGGCGATGTAACTCAGCACCGTGACCACACCCACCCACTGGCTGGGAGGCTGGATTTCCACCTTCACGTTTGTGGGGTTGAGGTCTGTGGCCGTGACGCCAAAGGCCATCAACTGCTCAACGAGAGTCGATGTCGGCTCTTTATGAGCAACCGCTTCGGAGCCATCCGTATACACCACACGGATTTCATTCTCATCGCTGACCACACGCGCGACTTCGCCGGCGCGGATCTGCGCGGCTAATTCGTTAATCGTTAACGCTTCCTGGCTCATCGTCGTCTGCCGCATGTTATAAAACAGCAGAATCGCAATCCCCAGGATAAATAACATATATACAAAAGA
Organism: Anaerolineales bacterium; assembly: GCA_015485245.1. Taxonomy (GTDB): domain Bacteria; phylum Chloroflexota; class Anaerolineae; order Anaerolineales; family UBA11858; genus J130. The sequence continues at coordinate 626 of WFTY01000044.1, forward strand.
CGACCGATTTCTTGACGGCTCCACAAATACCTCCATATCAGAACGCCTTACGGCACCTGAATTATACCAATCTCTCCCCTAACACGGTAGCAAATCTGACCGATCTACGGGAAATTAATATCGTTCTAACATATAGGGAGGGACGCCGCCGAAGGAGCTTCCCTTACCCCAAAGAGCTTTCTGCCAGCCCATCTCACAGCGATTCCAGCACAGCGGCCAGTTTCTCCGCCAGCGTGGCGCGGTTGAAGAGCCGTTCGACATAACGCCGACCCGCCTGCCCCATGGTGCGACAGCGCTCCGGCGCAGCAGCCAGATCACGCAGGGCTTCCGCCATGGCCGGGGCATCGCCGGGAGGAACAAACACCCCACACCCAGCAGCCTCCACCACCTCGCGGATCACCCCATCAATCGCCAGAACCACTGGCCTGCCCGCGGCCATATAGTCAAAAACCTTGTTCGGATACGTGGTCTTGTACGCCTCAATAGGCTTCAAGATGGCAATGCAGGCGTCCACCGCGGCCAGCGCCGCGGGCATCTGCTGCTTAGGCAGCGAGGCGATGAACACCACATTGGTCAGCCCCTCTGCCTGTGTGCGCGCCACCAAGCGCGGTTTTTCCTTGCCGTCGCCCAGCAAAACGATCTGAACGTCCGCCCCTCGAATCTGCGCGGCGGCATCCAGCAACACGTCCAGGTCATTGGAAAGGCCGTGCGCTCCGGCGTACAGGGCGACAAAACCAGCATCCAGCCCATAGCGCCCCCGAAACGCGCGCCCGTCCTCTTCTGGATGGAACATGCTGACATCCGCCCCGTTGGGGATCAAGGTCACCTGCCTTGCACCGCGCGCCTTCACATGCTCAATGAAGCCCGGACTGTTAACCACCAGATGATCGGCGCGGCGATACAGAAAGCGCTCCAGCCATTCCGACATGCGGATCAGGGTTCGATTGGTCAACACGCCCACGGCGACGGCGAAATACGGCCATAAATCGCGCACTTCAAAGAGGAAAGGTGCCCTCTTCAAGCGCGCCAGCGCCCATGCCGTCACGCCCTGAAAAATCGGCGGCGAGGTCCCCCACACAACATCCACATCCCGTACCCCCAGGCCAACAACGAAAGAGGAAAACATGAAACTAAAAAATGCCCCCAGACGGTGCACGAACGATTTGTGATGCGCCTGATAAACATAGGTGCGCAGGATGGTGATACCCGGCTCCGGGGTGCGGCGCTCCACAAAGGGCACACGTCCCTCGATCGGCGCGCCCGTGAGGTAACTGACTGGGCTGGCGATGATGGTCACACGGTGACCGCGTTGAACCAGGTAACGGGCCAGCTCGTGGTGACGCGTGCCGCCGGGTTCGTCGAGGGCAGCAAAGGCCTGGTGGATGAGGAGGATGTGCATGACGGGTTATTGGTTCATTGGGTGTATTGGTTCAGGGAAAATGGAAGGTGGTGGTAAAAGTAGCCTCGGTCGCGGGTGGGGACTGGAGAGCAAAGGAGAGCGCGGGGATTTTAACACCATACGTCGGGGAGTACCAGCCGCGCGTGGGAGCGGGCGCGCCGAGGCCGAGGAGTGGTTCACCGGCGCGCAGCAAAGAGACGGCGAACCGCCGACCGCGGACGGTGATTTCAATCCGACCATGCGGCGAAAGCAACCAAAGACAAATTGCCGTCCCCCGTCCGCCATCCACAGTCTGCACTTCCCAATCGGGCAGCAGCCAGTGCAGGCGTGCGCGCACCGGGGCAGGACGTCCGCCAAGCGGCAAAACGGAATCTTCCACCACCCAGCGACCATCGGCGTGTGCGGTCACGGCGCGGCGCAGGCGATA
>WFTY01000045.1 GCA_015485245.1 Anaerolineales bacterium
ATCTCGTCTTCCAGCAATATCGGCAGAGCTTCGCTCTGGGGTCGTGGAACACCTCCGAACTGGGGGCGGTCATCCGCGCCTTTGCGGATACCATCGGTGAAGAAGATAGCGCCTGGGTGGTGCCTTATCCCTATTGGGTGGATACGCGCCTGGTGGGCATCCGCGCCGGGTTCCCGCGCCGCGACTACGCCCTGTGGCCCGATCAGATTGCGCAAACTTTAGCCGACCCGCGCCCTAAGCTGTTCCTCTTCAAGCCGGAGGACGCCGACGCGCTGACAACGTTGCAAAGCCTGTATCCGCAGGGGACGATGAAGCTGTACGATTCGGCTGTGGAAGGCAAAGATTTTTATATGTACTTTGTGCCACCGGAGCGTTGAGCTGCTTATGGAATCACGCGAATTGACCTCCCGCGCCCGCTGGCTGGCGCTCGTTTTGCTGGCGTTGAGCTTCGCCCTCGGCGCGTACCTGCGTTTGGTGGGGCCAGATTGGGACGAAGAACAACACCTGCACCCCGACGAGCGCTTCCTCACGATGGTGGAAGCCAGCATCGAGCCGGTGAAGGGGCTGGGCGAGTATTTCGACACGGCGCAATCCAGCCTCAACCCGCACAATCGCGGACACGGCTTCTTTGTGTACGGCACGTTGCCTATCTTCATCGTCCGCTATGTGGCCGAGTGGTTGGGGCAAACCGGCTATGGGGAGGTTTACCTGGCGGGGCGGACGCTCTCGGCGCTGGCCGATCTGCTGGTTTTGTTGCTGGTTTTCTTGCTGGCCGAGCGCCTCTACGACTGGCGGGTGGGCGCGCTGGCGGCGGCTTTCTATGCTTTTGCCGTGCTGCCCATTCAGCAATCTCACTTCTTCACCGTGGATACCTTTACCAACCTGTTCGCCCTGGCGACGTTCTACGTGGCTGCTATGATGGCCTCTGCACGCGGGGGAGCGGCAGCAGGGGCGACCGCGGACGACCGACTGCCGCCGTCTGCCGTCAGCGACGCTCCCTCCGCGGTCCGCAGTCTCTTGGCTGCTCTCTACGCCCATCCCCTCTTCCGCCCCGCTTTGCTCTTTGGCCTGCTGCTGGGGATGGCGGCGGCCTCGAAGATCAACGCGGTGGCGATCGCGGTGACGTTGCCCGGCGCGGTGTTGCTCTACTGGCTGCGCCTGGACGCCGAGGCGCGCGAGCGTCAGTTGGGCGTGCTCACTTTGCTGGTAGTGCTGGCCGGCGTGGTCAGCTTCCTCTCGTTTCGCCTTTTTCAGCCCTACGCCTTTTCCGGGCCGGGGTTCTTGGGGATCAAACCCAATCCGCTGTGGGTGGAGAACATGAATTCGGTGCGGGCGCAGGCCGGAGGCGATGTGGACTTCCCGCCCGCCTTGCAATGGGCGCGCCGCCCGCTTTGGTTCTCCTGGCAAAACCTGACTCTGTGGGGCCTGGGGCTGCCGCTTGGTTTGCTGGTGTGGAGTTCATTCCTGTGGATGGGCTGGCGGGTGCTTAAGGGGGAGCGGCGACACGCTCTTCTGTGGAGCTGGACGGCGTTCTACTTTACCTGGCAGTCGTTGCAGTGGAACAGCACCATGCGCTACCAGTTGCTGATCTACCCGCTGCTGGCGGTGATCGCCGCCTGGGGCGTGGTGACACTGATGGACGGAGGACGGAGGACGGAGGACCGCGGTCGGTTGTCCGCGGTCTGCCGTCGCTTCCGGCAACCGGCTGCTCTTACCCTCGCCGCTCTCATCCTCCTCACCACCTTCGCCTGGGCCTTTGCCTTCACCCGCATCTACACCCGCCCGCACACGCGAGTGGCGGCCAGCCGCTGGATGATGCAGAACTTCCCTGGCCCGATCACCCTGCGCATTGAGAACGCTGCGGGCGGTTACAACCAGCCGCTCCCCTTCCCGGCGGGCCTCACCCTGCACGCGGAGGAGCCATATCAGACCACCTTTACTGCTTTCGCCTCCGGGGTTTTACGCCAGGTGCAATTGCCGCACGTGGCGAACGTCGCTGCGCGCGGCAGCCTGTTGATCACCGTGTCGCCCGCCGATCCGGCAGCCACTCCCTTGAGCGTGGTCACAGTGGATGCCGGCGATCTCCCCGCCGCGCTCACCGAGGCGGGTGATTTCCGCGTTGAGCCGGACCTCCCTCCTCAACTGGAAGCGGGGGCGACCTACTGGCTGCACTTTGAGGCCCTCGGCGGCCTGAGCGAGGTAGATTTGTGCGCCCCGCTGCGCTTACAGGTGCAAACCGAGGCTGGCCCGTTGGAGCAAACCCTCTCCAGCCCGCCGGCTTGTGTTGTGCGCGCCGGCGCGCCGCTGGATTGGCCCTTCACCTCGCAGGCCAGCGGCGCCCTGACAGTGATCGCGCCGGGACGCGCGCTGGCGCGTTCGCAGTTCAGCAGCGCGGCGCAAACCCTCACTCTCACTCTGGCGCCCGTTGCTGACAGCGCTGTCATTGCCTCGGTAACCGTTCGGGATGACTTTCTCCCCGGCGACGACCTGCGCGGCGGCGAATACGTGCTTTCCCTCGACCCTCCGCTGGAAATCCGAGAGGGGGAGAGCTATTCCCTGCGCCTGGAAGTGGCGGGCGACGGCGAACTGGCCCTGAGCGGCGCGGCGCTGGCGAATGAATCTTCCTGGGATGACGGCCTGCCCCTGCGCATGGATGGATACGACCCCTATGGCGGCATTTACCCCGGCGGCCTGAACTTCGAGATGTATTGGGATGACAACGAGGAGAAGCTGGCTCGTTTCAACAACACGCTGGCGCAGGCGGATTACGTGCTGATTACCTCCAGCCGTCAGTGGGGCAGCACCACCCGCCTGCCAGAGCGTTATCCCCTTACCACCACGTATTATCGTCATTTGCTCGGCTGTCCCCCGGATGAGAGCATCGAGTGGTGCTACAACGTCGCTCAACCGGGGATGTTTCAAGGCGATCTGGGCTTTGAGCTGATTCGGGTCTTCCAGTCGAACCCCACACTGGGGCGGTGGCAGATCAACGATCAATTCGCCGAGGAAGCTTTCACGGTGTATGACCACCCCAAGGTGTTCGTCTTCCAGAAGACGGCGGATTACGACCCGGCGCGCGTGGCCGACATCCTCGGCGCGGTGGATCTTTCAAAAGTGGTGCACGTCACCCCCCGGCAGGCAGATTCCAACCCCGCGAACCTGATGTTGCCCGCAGACCGTCTGGCGGAGCAGCGGGCGGGCGGCACCTGGGCGGAGTTGTTCAACCCGCGGGCGTTGCACAAC
>WFTY01000046.1 GCA_015485245.1 Anaerolineales bacterium
ACAGGTCGGCGCGCGCCGCTTCGACGCCGTGATCGGTGCTGTGCAGGTATTGCGGGCCGATCACCGGCGTCAGGCCGACGAAGGAGCAGCCTTCAGGTAGATGCTCCGCTGCCCACTGCGCCACCTGCGTTTTGATGGGGGTGGTATCCATCAGCACGGCGCCGGGTTTGATGTGCGCGGCGATGTCCTCGATCGTCTGTTGGGTCTGGTCGAGGGGGATCGCTAACAGCACCGCGTCGGCGTCTTTGACGGCGTTGCGCAAGAACAAGGCCGCCTCGTCCACCGCGCCCATTTTGCGCGCCTGATTGCCTGTGGGGATGTCGGCGTCAAAGCCGATGCGCTTAATCATTTCCCCGTGCTCGGCGAGCGCCAACCCGAACGAGCTTCCGATCTGGCCTAAGCCAACAATTGCCAATGTGATTTTCACACCTTGCCTCCTCAGGAACAGTTGTCCGCCGCTTGCAGCCGGGCAAGCAAGCGGTCTTCCAGGGTGCTGGGTTGGTGGAGAAGGGTTGCCTGATGACGCTGAATCAGACTGGCGGCCAGCGGACTGACCCCGGCCTGCCGCGCCAGTTCAGCTCCCCAGGCAGGATGTTGTTGTGCCACCACAAAGGGACGTTTCCACCCTCGCGGTTCACCCTCTCCCCAGCGCGCTGCCTGGCGCGGGAGCAGCGCTTTGCCTAAAACAATCAAAACCCGCTCCCCTAAGCGTAGCGGGAAGCGGATTTTTCCAACATCGTGAAGCAGGGCGGCCACCAGCAAATCGGGATGGTCCGCCCCCTGCGCTTTCAGCGCTGCAGCTACCCTCAAGCTGTGTTGTTGGTCACTGGGGAGCATTTGCTGAAAGAGAGTGAGCTGTTGGGGGGTGAGAATAGCCTCTACCCAGCCCAGTTGCGTGGTGTCGGGGGGGGCTGCGGTGAGCGCAGTGAAAAACTGCCGCACACGGTAGAGCGCTGTGTTTGTCATCACCCAATCAGCAGCGAAATCAATGCCTGAAGCGGCGGCCCGATGATCCACCCCAGGATGTCGATGCCCAGGTAGGGCGCGCCGATGAACAGCACCAGCAGAATCATGGGGCCGTACGGGCGTATGCGCTCCAGCGTTTCGGCCCACCTGCGGGGAAAGAGGTAGGCGGCGATTTTGTCGCCGTCCAACGGAGCGAGGGGGATCAGGTTGAAAAGCATCAACAACAGGTTGATGTAGATGAATTCCAGCAGGAAAAGGGGCAGGGTTGGCAGGATGCGGCTTCCGCTGTTGCTCATGTCGATGAACGCCTGCATCATCGAGACCATCCCCAGCCGAAAGGGGATCGCCGCCAGAACCGCGAGCAGAAAATTCGAAAGCGGCCCGGCCAGAGAAACCCACATCAGCGCCGCGGGGGAGCGGCGTTCCAGCACGTATGGGTTGACCGGCACCGGCTTTGCCCAGCCGAAGCCCGCCACAATCAGCAGCAGCGACCCCAGGGGATCGAGGTGCGCCCGCGGGTCGAGCGTCAGGCGTCCGTTGAGACGCGGTGTGTTGTCGCCGAAGCGATCTGCCGTCCAGGCGTGGGCGAATTCGTGGACGGAGAAGGCCGTCAGCAGCACGAAGACGCGGGCGATCAAAGTGGGTAAATCCAAACCAAGCATGGGGTTCCTCGATGGGGATGACTTGCCGCTGGAGGGGATTATACCACCCGCATGATATAATCCTGCTATGCTTCCCGATCTGCAATTAGAAGATATTGTCCGGCTGCGTAAGCCGCATCCTTGCGGCAGTTATGAGTGGCGCGTGATCCGCCTGGGGGCGGATATTCGCCTGGAATGTCTGGGCTGCGGGCGCCTGGTGATGTTGCCGCGACGGCAACTGGCGCGGCGGGTGAAATCGATTCAATCGGGCAACATCTCCCCTGGCGCGCAATCCTCCTGACCGCACACGCTGGCTTTATGCTGTATTCCGCATGCTACAATTCGCATTTTAGATGGGCACCCTGTATCTGGTAGCCACCCCAATCGGAAATCTTGAAGATATCACTTACCGCGCCGTGCGCCTGCTCGGTGAGGTCAACTTGATTGCCGCTGAGGACACCCGTCAGACGGCCAAACTGTTGGCGCATTACGGGATTGAGCCGCGCCCGGCGTTGATAAGCTACCACGAGCACAGCAAACCCGCTCGCCAGGAGGAGATTCTACGCGCCCTCGATGGAGGCGATGTGGCCTTGCTCTCCGATGCGGGTACGCCGCTGGTCAACGATCCCGGCTTCGAGTTGGTGCGCGCCGCCCTGGATGCCGGGCATGCCGTCAGCCCGCTTCCTGGCCCCAGCGCGCCTCTGGCTGCGTTGATCGCCTCCGGCCTGCCCGCGGACGCTTTTCTCTACCTCGGCTATCTCCCCCGTAAGGCGGCGCGGCGGCGGCAGGCTTTGCAGTCCGTCGCCGGGTTGCCGTATACGCTGATCTTTTTGGAGACGCCGCACCGCCTGCTCGATGCCTTGCGAGATGTCCTTAACGTGCTGGGGGATCGTCCGCTGGCGGCCGCGCGTGAACTTACGAAACTTTATGAGGAGATTTTTCGCGGCACCGTTTCGCAGGCGGTGGCCCGCTTTGAGAGCGCCGCGCCGCGCGGCGAGTTTACCCTGGTGAT
>WFTY01000047.1 GCA_015485245.1 Anaerolineales bacterium
GTGTAGGTGATTTCGGCCAGCACAACCCAGCAAAAAGCCGCCGCGCCCTTCACGGCGCGGCGCTGCCAGGTAAAAAACCCCAGCCCAACTGAGATTGCCAGCGAGATGAGAATCAGCTCCAACACCGGCAACTCCTGGTTTTCAGCATTCGCTATATCCGCAGGCGTAACACTTGCGGCAGCCTTCTTCGTTCACCAGGGCAGCCTCGCCGCAGTCAGGACAAAGATCGCCAATCTTCTGTCGTGAGGCAGGGGCGCTTTCCGCGCCCTCATCATGGTGAGCGCCATTGCCGTTGCCGGTGAACTTTTCATCCGCCGAATCGGCCAGGTACTCCTGCAACGCCTGCGCCACGCCATCTGGCAATGAGCGCACGCGATTGGGGCCAAACCCCAGGGGACGCCCCCCGCCGATGCCGGCCAGTTGATGCACGATCTCCTGCAAGCGTTCGCGCGGCTCCACCGGCGATGCCAGGCGCAGGATGTAGGACAGCAAACGGCCAATCGCTTCCGACACGGCGGCCGTATCCGACCCGGCTTTTGATGTGTTGATGAAAACTTCAAACGGTTGATCGCCGCCGTTCTCGTTGACGGTGATAAACGCCTTGCCCAGGGGCGTATTGATGCTATACGTGCATCCCTGCAACCGCCGCGGGCGCGGCTTCTTGGTCTCCTGCCAGAGTACACGCTGGAAGCTCTCAGTCGCCGCGCTTTCCTCTGCAACTGAACGCTGGGAGGTCGAGTGCGTCTCCAGGACCACCTTCTGGCGCGAGCCGGTGACATAGACGGTGATGCCCTTGCAACCGAGCTCCCAGGCCAGCCTGTACGCCATGGCGACATCATCGGGGGCGGCATCGGAGGGGAAATTGATCGTCTTTGAAAGGCTATTATCCACAAACGCCTGTAAAGCCGCCTGCATGCGAACATGCTCCTCGGCTGAAATGTCCATGGATACAACAAAGGTATTGCGCAGCTCTTCAGGAAGCTCATCAATCCCCTGGCAGGTGCCGCTCTCCATCACGCGCTCGATGATCTTCTGGCGCTCGCTTTCGGAAAAGCCAGCGCGGATCAGCGCCTGCTCAAACAAGGGGCTGGTATAACGCAACTGCAAATCGCTGCCATTGTCGTTGACGTGACGGATATAAGCCAGCGCGAAGGTCGGTTCGCAGCCGTAGGCTTCACAGCCTGCCACCGTAGCGATCGTGCCGGTGGGGGCAACGGTGGTCTGCGCCGCGTTGCGGATGCCGTGCCGGCGGATGCCTTCGACGATGCGCTCCCAGGCAACGGGCGGACGCTGCCAGTCATGCTGGTAAGGCACGATGGAACGCGGCGGCTCCCAGGAGAGGTCCTCGGGGTCATAGATGCTCCCCTCAATAGCCGGGAAAGGCCCGCGCGCTTCCGCCAGTTGGATGCTGGTCAGCATGGCGTGGAAGCGCACAAATTCCATCACCTGCGCGGCAAATTCCTGTCCCTCAGGGGAGCCATAGCGAATGCCTGCATGATACATCAAGTCACCCAGCCCCATGATTCCCAGTCCAATGCGCCTCGCTTTATGGGCTGCTTCCGCCAGTTGCGGCACCGCGGGGACATAGGCGTTGGCCTCCACCACGTCATCGAGGAAGCGCGTGGCCAGCACCACCGAGGCCTGCAACTTCTCCCAATCCACCTGCCCCTCGGCGGTCACATGCCGGGCCAGGTTGATCGAACCCAGGCAGCAGTTTTCATACGGCCCCAAATATTGCTCGCCACAGGGGTTGGTCGCCTCCAGGACGTACAAATGCGGCACCGGGTTGCTGCGGTTGGCGGCGTCCAAAAAGAGAATCCCTGGCTCACCGTTGTGATGCGCCTGGCGGACGATCTTATCAAACAGCTCACGCGCCCGCACCTGCTTATAAGTCACAATCGGGATGCCCGCGGCTTCAGCCTGCTCCAGCGTGCCATTGAAGCCTTTATAAGCCGGGTGATCGACATCCGGGAAGCGCAACGGCCACATCGCATCACGTTCCACAGCGCGCATAAAGGCATCGGTCACGCCAACCGAAATATTGAAGTTGGTGATGGCGTTCTCGTCCGTCTTGCAGGTGATGAATTCCTCGATATCGGGGTGATCCACCCGCAGCACAGCCATGTTAGCGCCGCGGCGGGTGCCGCCTTGCGCGATCTCCCCAAAAGCCTTGTCGTACACGCGCAAGAACCCGACCGGCCCGGTGGCCTGCCCCGCCGAGCTATTGATCAAGGCGCCCTTGGGGCGCAATCGGGAGAAGGAAAAGCCATTGCCCCCGCCAGTCTGCTGAATCAACGCCGCGTCGCGCAACGTCTGAAAGATGCCATCCCCCCAACGGCCCATATCGTCGCTGAGAGGCAACACAAAACAGGCCGCCAGTTGACCGAGCGGCGTCCCTGCGCCGGTGAAGGTGGGCGAATTAGGCAGAAAGCGCTTTTCAGCCAGCAAATGATAAAAACGCTGCGCCACCGCCAGCGGCTGTTCCCCCCAACGATCTTCCACCGCGGCGACGTGATAGGCCACCCGCCAGAAGGTCTCTTCAGGGGTCTCTACCGGCTCACCCGCCGCGTCACGGCGCATATAACGGCGCTTAAAAACCTGATAGGCGTTTTCCGACAACTGGATTTGTGGCGCCCCTGCGGGCAAAGGGGGGGTAGCCCTCTCCTCGCGTTCAGGACGGGCAACCAGGGCTGATTGAGCAACCATCTTCAATCTCCTTTGACGTTAAACAACAGGCCGCAACATCTCTTCGGCCCGAATTATGGACAAATGTCAGTTCGATTCAAGCAGGCGGTCGATTTCTTTACGAACCGATCTCAGGTCATCCAGACCCAGATAAACGATGGCGTAGCGGATATACGCGATCAGGTCCATATCCTTCAAACCAGCGATCACCATATCGCCCACCACTCGCGAGGAAACCTCGGCTTTCCCCATGCGCTGCAAAGCGGCCTCCACTTCCCCCGCCAGACGCTCGATATCCGCGGCCGAAACCGGCCGCTTGGCGCAGGCTATGCGAATTCCACGTAGCAGCTTTTCGCGCTCAAACTCTTCACGCGTGCCATCTTCTTTTATCAGCAACGGCGTCGCCAGGATCGGGCGTTCCAGCGTGCTGAAACGCTGCCCACAAGCCAGGCACTCCCGGCGACGGCGCACCCCCCAACGCTTATCTTTGGTGGTATCAACCACGCGTGATCGTTCACTGTGACAATAGGGACACATCATTTCACTAACCCCATATATGGGGGGCATTCAACAGCCGATCCTCATATATACCGGTATCAGGAAGCTCATTCTAGCACGTCCCGGCACAAAATGCAACCAATCTGGGGTACTAATTTCCCCCTCAAAGCTTAAAGTTTTGCTCCCCGCCCGAGAGCAGCAGCGGGGAGCAACCAGCAGGGCGAAGACCACCAGGAGGAGGGCTGGCAGTCTTCACACCAGGGTCAGTGCGTCACAGCACAACGCTGCTGTTTCAGGAGCGCACCCGATTACGCAGAAACGTGGGGATGTCCAGGTCTTCCGTGTTGAGCGTGCGCGGCTGGAATTTCTTCTTCTCCGGTTTTTCGTCCGTCACATCCGGAACCTGACGCGGGCGTTGCATCAAATGGCGAGGGATGCCGGAGCTGTCGAAGCCAGTGGCGATCACGGTGATGCGCAGGTTGTCACCCATCTCGGGGTCAATCACCGCCCCAAAGATCAGGTTGACGTCCGGATGCGCGGTCTCCTTGATGATCGCCGCGGCCTGGTTGACCTCAAAGAGGGTCAGACCGGGGCCGCCGGTCACGTTGAAGAGGATGCCGCGCGCGCCATCAATGGTGATATCGAGCAACTTGCTGGAGATCGCCTGCTCGGCAGCATCGCGCGCCCGGTCCTCGCCCGAGGCCATGCCAACCGCCATCAGCGCCGCGCCGCCTTCCGACATAATCGTGCGCACATCGGCGAAGTCCAGGTTAATCAGGCCGGGTACAGTAATCAACTCCGAAATTCCCTGGATGCCCTGGCGCAGCACGTCGTCCGCAACTTTGAAAGCCTCCTGCAACGAGGAGCGCTTATCCACGATCTGCAACAAACGGTCGTTGGGGATGACGATCAACGTGTCGGCCTGCTCCTTGAGGTTGGAAATGCCCACTTCGGCAGACTGAATGCGGCGGGCGCCCTCAAAAGTGAAAGGGCGAGTAACCACGCCGATGGTCAGCGCGCCGACCTCGCGAGCGATCTGGGCGACGATGGAAGAAGCGCCCGTGCCCGTGCCCCCCCCCATGCCTGCGGTCACAAAGACCATATCAGAGCCCTTGAGCACGTTATAAAGCTCCTCAGCCGATTCCTCCGCGGCCTTCTTACCGATCTCAGGATCACCGCCGGAACCCAGCCCGCGAGTGAGCTTATCCCCAATGCGCACGCGCGTGCCGGCGCGCGAAAGCGCCAGCGCCTGCGCATCGGTGTTGACGGCGATGAACTCAACACCCTGCATGCCCTCTTCGATCATGCGATCCACGGCGTTGCACCCCCCGCCGCCTACGCCAACAACCTTGATGCGGGCAAATGCCTCTGGTTGATTCATTGTTTGCATCTCGTCTTCCTCCTCGTTCGCTCCTTCAACCGCGTGATCATTTGCTCGTTGCACGGAAAAGGATTGAACCATTGTACCAAACGTTTTGCCATACTCCTGCACAGATCTTTAAACTCATCTGCTTCTCACGGCAGCAAGCGCCGCAAGAATCCTTTCATCTTATCCCAGTCAACGCTCTCGCCGGGGCGCGGCATCCGCCGCGGGGCAGCGCGATACACACCGGCAAACTCGCTCATCAGCAGCGCCCAGCGCAGCAACCCCACACTGGTGGAATAGGCTGGCGAGTCAAGTTGATCCACCATCCCGATCAAACCATCCGGCTGAGCCACCTGCACCGGCATTCCCAGCACACGCTTTGCCAGTTTGCGAATCCCCGGCAAGGCGCTCACCCCGCCGGTCAACACCATCCCCGCGGGGAGCAAGCCGTCATACCCGGAGCGTTTAATCTCCTGAAGCACCAGGCTGAAGATCTCTTCCACGCGCGCTTCGATGATGTGCACCAGCTCGCGGCGCATCACCTTGACCGGTTCTTCCTCCCCAAAGGGATGGACATAAAACGCCTCTTCGGGGTCCACCTCGTCCTGCAAAGCGTGTCCGTGACGCAGTTTGATCTCCTCAGCCTGGGCAATGGGCAAATGCAGGCCGTGGGCGATATCCGAGGTGACGTGGTTGCCGCCGACAGCCAGCACCATGGTGTGCCACACGTCACCGTCGATATACACAGCCATATCGGTGGTGCCGCCGCCGATATCGCACACCACCACACCCATCTCGCGTTCGCTCTCCGAAAGCACAATTTCCGCCGAGGCCAGGGGGTTGAGCACAAACTGGCTGGCGTGCACTCCCGCCGCAGCCACGGCCTGACGCAGGTTCTCCACCGTCGCCGCTGCCGCGGTGATCACATGCGTCTCCACTTCCAGGCGATAACCGTGCATCCCCACCGGCATGCGGATGCCGCCCTGCCCATCCACCACAAAGCCCCGCTGAATCACGTGGATCATCTCGCGGTTGTGCGGGATAGTCACCGCACGGGCGGCTTCCACCACCCGGCGCACGTCTTCTTCATCGATCGTCCGACCGGTCACGCCGACCACACCCCGACTGTTCTCCGAGGAAACGTGCGACCCGGCCATGCTCACCAGCGCCGAATCGATTTCCAGCCCGGAGGTACGCTCCGCTTTCTCGATGGAAAGCGCGATGGCGGCGCCGGCGGCTTGCAAATCCACCACCGTGCCTTTACGCATCCCCCGGGCAGGCTCAATCCCCACCCCCAAAATGCGCAAACGGTTTCCCTCTTCCACGCGGGCAACCAGGGTGCATATCTTTGTAGTGCCTACGTCCAGGCCAACAATAATCGGCGCGTCCATACTCACGGCTCCAAACGATAATAGGGCGCGTGGAGATACTCCACGCTGATCAGGGCTGGCTGAATACCCTGGTTTTGCAACGTATCCACAATAGCGGCATATACCATCAGTTTCATGTCAATATCAGCCACGTCCATACCAAAATATACCTTCCAGCCGCGCGGGTCCAACCAGCCAAACCCGTGCTCCTGGTCATACAACAGATCAACCCCGGGAGGGGCCTGCGCCCGCAGAAAAACGACGGCCTCCACCATTTCGGGGGTCATCAACGGTTGAGGGCCAGATTCGTCCTCGGGGGTAGTCACCATCAATGGGGGAGGGGGCCAGGCGGAGGCCTGCACCCGGGGGAGTTCATCCCCGTTCCCCAGCGCGGGGAAAGCGTATCCCTCAGCATCCACCCACTGCACCTGCCCATCCACCTCCCAGATCAAACGTGGTTGCCGCTCTTTCACCTGCACCACCACCTGCGCCGGGAACCCCACCCAAACGGAGACCGAAGCGAGGGCGGGTTGGGTCTGACGCAACTGCGCTTCCATCGCTCGCGGGTCAATGGTGAACACTGGCTTGTTGAACACCAGCAACGAGCGGGCGACCTGATCGGCAGAGAGGCGCTCCACACCCTCCACGCGTGCCTGCTGCACACGGAAAGCCGGCAGCGTCCACAGCAAGTAGAGCAAAGCGGCCATAAACCCGACGAGGAAAAACGAGAGCAGGCGCCATCCCAACCGCACCGCCGGCAGGGCAGGCAGGCGCATCTCCACGCCTGGCGAGGGCAGAGCGATATCCAGGCGACGACGCGGGCGCGGGCGCAAACGCCGCCGGCGCCGCGGCACGGATACCGCCTCGGCGCGACGCACCAGCACGGGTGGCAGATCGCTCGCCGCAGGCGCCCTCCGCGGGGCGGTGTGACGGGCTGTTCGCCCGCCCGCCTGCCGTCTCGCTCGCACCTGATCCGCCCGGCTCAGCGGGCGCTCCTTCCTGCTCATCGTCTCGTTCTCACTCCTCAACATCATAACGCCACTGGGTACGGTCGCGTTCGGCGCGCCGCTCCAGGGCGAGTTCAATCAATTGATCCAGCAACTGTGAGTACGGCAATCCGCTGGCTTCCCAGAGCTTGGGGTACATGCTGATCTGGGTGAAGCCCGGCAGCGTGTTAACCTCGTTGAGGTAAAACTCGCCGCTGCGCTTATCCAGCAGAAAATCCACCCGCGCCATCCCGGCGCAGTCTATCGCCCGGTAGGCGGCCACCGCGGCGGCGCGCATCGCCTCCGCCGTCTCAAAGGGCAAATCGGCGGGGATGAGCGTTCGGGAACGGTCATCGTGATATTTGGCCTCGTAGGTGTAGAACTCGGCCGCGGGCAGCACCTCCCCTGGGATCGAGGCGTGCGGTTGATTGTTGCCCAGCACGCTGATCTCAATCTCGCGGGCGTCGAGGCCGCGCTCAATCAGCACGCGGCGGTCGTAAAGCGCCGCTTCCATCAACCCTTCCAGCAAATCGGAGCGCGAGCGGCATTTGCTCACCCCAACCGACGAGCCCAGGTTGGCGGGCTTGACGAACACCGGGTAGGGCAAAGTGGCTTCCACCATATCCATCACCGCGTCCGTATCTGTTTCCAGGCGGTGGCGGGTCACCAGCAGCGATTCAAGCACCGGGATGCCGTTGGCGCGCATTACGTCCTTGAACACGCCTTTGTCCATCCCCACCGAGGAGCCAAGCACGCCCGCGCCCACATAAGCCACAGCAGCCATCTCAAAAAGGCCCTGGATGGTGCCATCCTCCCCAAAGGTGCCATGTAGCACAGGGAAGAAGACATCCACCTCGGCATAGCGCGTCAGGGCGGCGGAATCAGCGCCGTTGTGCAGCCGATACAGCCCCTTGCGGGTGGGGTCCGGCAACACCGTCACCGGTGCGAGGTGGGAAGTATCGCCGTTGATGAACGCATCCAGCGCGCCCTCCCCGGCCAGCCATTCACCCTGGTGCGTGATCCCCACCTCGATCAATTCATAGCGTTCCGCATCGAGCCATTTCAACAC
>WFTY01000048.1 GCA_015485245.1 Anaerolineales bacterium
ACCGTGGGATGCCGCGCCAGATCGGGAGGGAGGGGAAGCGTGACCGAACGTATTCTGGTTGTTGATGACGAGCCGCGTTACGTCCGTTTGATGGATGCCAACCTGACCCATGCCGGTTACCAGGTGGAGACGGCCTCAAGCGGCTGGGAGGCGATCCAGAAAGTGGAAGCTGACCGTCCGGACCTGGTGTTGCTCGATGTGATGATGCCAGAGCTGGATGGTATTGAAACCTGTGAACGTATTCGACGTTTTTCCAATGTCCCTATTATTATCGTCACCGCCCGTGGGGAAGAACGCGATCAGATCCGTGGTCTGGATGTTGGTGCGGACGACTATATTGTTAAGCCATATGCGGTAGGTGAGCTGTTGGCGCGCGTGCGCGCTGTATTGCGTCGGGCTCGCATGCAGGGCGAAGGGATTAACCGTCCCTTGTTCCAAATGGGGGATTTGCGTGTGGACTTCGGCCGTGCGGCGGTGTTTCGCGGTGAGAAGGAAATCCCTCTCTCGGCCACCGAGTACCGTCTGCTCTTGCAATTCATTCATTATCAGGGGCGGGTGCTTTCTCCGGAGGAATTGTTGGAGAATGTTTGGGGGCCGTCCTACCGTCAGGATAAAGAGGTCTTGTGGGTGAGCATTTCGCGGCTGCGTCAGAAACTTGAGGACGATCCCCGGCAGCCGCGTTATATTGTGACCCGGCAGGGTTTGGGGTACACTATGCCATATCTGGACGATGCGAATCCGCCCCCGGAGTGAGGCGGAAAGGAGGAGTTGTTTCCATGAGCTTGCATATTGATCACAAGGGCAAGTACTTCACAGATGTGATCACCAAGCAAACGGTGCGCGCTGTGCTGCAAACGCTCACCGTGCAGATTCAGGGGGATGTGCATGTGCGTCCCACCGAGCGCTTCAAAGATGAAGTCAACAAGGCAGAGCGTTTTATCGCTGTGACCAATGCCACGGTTTACAACGCTCGTGGTGAAGAGATTTACAGCTCTGACTTCCTGACTGTCAACCTGGATCAGGTGGTTTGGATCAGTCCCGAGGGCGACCACAATCAGGATGCGTAGAGACGAGGCGCAATGACAGTATCTGGGTCGTTGACCACTCCAAACCCGGCTGGCGTGGAGTTAAACAAGGTTAAGCGCTATCTGGTGGAGGCGGTCTCTCAGGCGTTTGAGAGCAACCCGCCGCCAGTGCGTAAGCGGCGGGAGTTTGCTGAGCAAGTGTTGCAGCAGGCTTACGCGCGCACAAAACTGCGGTTGCCGGATACCCTGCGGGTACAGCTTTTCCGTGATGTGCTGGATGAAATGCTGGGGTTTGGCCCGATCCAGCCTTTGCTGGAGGACGATGCCGTTACCGAGGTGATGGTCAACGGCCCGAACAACGTTTATGTGGAGCGCGATGGGAAGCTGATTAAAACGGATGTCACTTTTCGCGATGACGAGCATGTCCTCCAGGTGATCGATCGTATCATCCTGCCGCTTGGCCGTCGCGTTGACTCGGACAACCCGACGGTGGATGCGCGCCTTCCCGATGGCTCGCGCGTCAACGCGGTGATCCCGCCGGTGGCGATTGATGGGCCTTCGATCACCATTCGTAAATTTTCTAAGGACAAGCTGACTGTTGAACAGTTGATCGAGTTTGGCTCCCTGACCAGGGATATGGCCGAATTTCTGCGCGCCTGCGTGGTCAGCCGTTTGAACATCGTCATCTCTGGCGGCACGGGTTCGGGGAAGACCACGTTGTTGAACGTGCTCTCCGGATTCATCCCGGTGAATGAGCGCATTGTCACCATCGAGGACGCGGCTGAACTGCAGTTGCATCAGGAGCACGTCGTTCGTTTGGAGACGAAGCCGCCCAACGTGGATGGGCGCGGAGCGGTAACTATCCGCGACCTGGTGCGCAATTCGTTGCGCATGCGCCCCGATCGCATCATCGTCGGCGAGGTGCGCGGTGGCGAAGCGCTGGATATGCTGCAGGCGATGAACACCGGGCATGATGGCTCCCTGACCACAGCGCACGCCAATTCTCCGCGCGATGCCCTTTCCCGCCTGGAGACTATGGCCTTGATGGCTGGACTGGACATGCCTCTCAAGGTGATCCGCGAGCAAATCGCCTCCGCGGTCGATTTGATCGTGCAGCAGTCTCGTCTCAGGGACGGCACCCGCAAGGTCACCTATATCAGTGAAGTCGCGGGCATGGAAGGCGACACGGTGGTGATGACGGATATCTTCAAATTTGAGCAGACCGCTATCGGCGAAGATGGCAAGGTGATCGGCGAGCTTAAGCCCACTGGCATACGCCCGCTCTTCAGTGAGCGCTTGCAGGCTGCTGGCTTCAAACTTTCGCCGCAGATGTTTGGTGCTATGTCTACCAATATGTTGCAAAGCCATCAGCCGCCTGGCCGTCGTCGCCGTCGTTGAAGTAAAAACCTGATCCGTTAGGAAAGATTATGACAGAAAACTTAGCCAGAAAGATCCGTGCCAAGAAACTGGGCGTGTTGTTGCGCGATGCGCGCCTGGCTGCTGGTAAAACTATGAAAGATTGCGCCCAGGCGATTGGCGTATCCAGCCATCGGATTGGCGCTTATGAGCGCGGTGAGGCCTCGCCCGCGCTTCCGGAACTGGAAAGCCTGGCCTTCTTTCTTGGTGTTCCGCTGAGCCATTTCTGGGGTGAAACGGCGTTGACCGGGCGCGTCTCCTTTGAGGCGGAGAGCATCAAACGCACTATGGCCCTGCGACAGCGGATCATCGGCGCCAAGTTGCGCAGCTTTCGCCAGCAGGCGGATGTTTCGATGAAATCTTTGGCGACGGAGGTTGGCATCACGGCCGGCACTCTGCGCGCCTATGAGCGTGGTGAGAAACCTATCCCCCTGCCGGAGCTGGAGGCGATGCTCCGGGTGTTGCAGCTTTCGCTGGAGGAATTCCGTGACCAGACCGGGCCCGCCGGACAGTGGGCCACCGAGCAGGAGAACATCCAGGGCTTCACCCAGTTGCCTCCGGAGATGCAGGCTTTTGTGGCCAGGCCAGTCAATCGTCCTTATTTGGAGCTGGCGATGCGGTTAAGCGAAATGTCGGCGGAGCGCTTGCGAGCGGTTGCCGAAGGGTTGTTGGATATCACTTTCTAAGCACAGATGATGAATAAAGAGGTTGAGGTAAAATCCCCGACAGAACTGGAAACGGAGGCCGCGGCATTGTATCAGCGCGGCGAGTATCTTTCCGCGGCGCAAGGGTTTGATGCTGCATTGGATGGGTATCGCGCCCTGGGGGATGAGCTCAAGGCTGCCGAGATGGCGAACAACAGCAGCGTTGCTTATTTGCAGGCGGGAGAGGGGGAGGCCGCGCTTCAGCGCGTGGGCTGGACGGTGGACGTCTTTGTGCGCGCGCAGGATGACCGTTTGCAGGGAATGGCGTTGGGCAACCGGGCGGCCGCGTTAGAATCGCTGGGGCGTTTGGATGCTGCCTTGGAAGATTATCAACGCGCCGCCGACCTGTTGGCGGGCGCCGGCGCGGACGAGTTTCGCTTGCAGGTGATGAAGGCGATCTCGGCGTTGCAACTGCGGCGCGGGCGAGCTGTGGAAGCGTTGAGCGCCATGCAGGCAGGTGTGGAAGGCTTGCGCAGGCCGGGGTGGAAGGAACGTATGTTGCAGAGGTTATTGAAGTTGCCAGGGCGTCTGCTGGGGAGATGAAAGCGGAGTAATTATGATGATTACGGAGCGTCAGGCATGGAAGCTGGTTACCCCTCGGCAGGGGGACCGTTCGAAGATCGCATCGCTGTTGCATTTTAGCCCTTACGTACACCGACACCTGGACTGGCGCTCTCCGCTGGACTGGTTGGGAGAACAACCCTACGTCGCTTTGCGCGAGGGGGAGAATTATCTCGCCGCGCTGGCCTGTCCGTTGGAATTAAACGGCGTCGCCTGGGTGCGTCTTTTCGCAGTGGCACAATCGATGCCCCCTGATGTCGCCTGGGACGCCTTGTGGGAGGAGAGCCGCCTGGCTTTGCCGGCTGGTACGACGGTGGCGGCTTTGCCATTGCAATCCTGGTTTGTGACGTTGTTGACTCGCTGCGGTTTTGTGCACAGCCATGATGTCATCATGTTGTCCTGGGAGGATCGGGGACAGCCGCTGGCCGCGGGGGGCAGCGGAAGGGATTACCGCTTGCGCTTGATGACCTATGACGACCTTGAAGCGGTGCAGGCGTTGGATACCGCCGCCTTTGAGCTGGTGTGGCGCCAATCGCTGCAATCCTTACGCCATGCTTTTTCCACTGCTGCGTTAGCCACCGTGATCGAGGGCGATGATGGCTTGCTGGCGTATCAGCTCAGCACGATTAGCGGCTTGAAGGGGCATCTGGCTCGCCTGGCTGTCCACCCGCGGGCACAGCGTAGCGGCATTGGTCATGCGCTGTTAAACAGTTTGTTGAGCGAATTTCGCTTGCGCGGCATCCGCCGGGTGACAGTGAACACTCAACATACGAACGTGGCCTCATTGGCGCTGTATGAGAAGAACGGCTTTCGCCCTACGGATGAGGCTTACCCGGTGTTTGAGTATCTGATCGCTTAAGCTGGCGGGTAGGCGCGGACGGCAGCATTGAAGGAGGTAGATATGGTGGATCGGCAAGATGCAGTCATTGTCAATGCTTTGGTGCGCCAGGCTCTGATCGCCGCTCAGGAGGTGATGGGGGAGAACGGCTTGAATGCTGTGCTGCGTACTTCGGGCTTGGAGCGTTTTATCGGCAATTTCCCTCCTGATAATCTGGAGCCGGGGATCAAGGCGTCGCAATATGCGCGTTTCAATGAGGCGATCGAGGAATTTTACGGGCGCGGAGGGCGCGCGATCCTGAAGCGTATCGGTCGCGCCTCGTTTCAATATGGCTTGAATGAGCAATCAGCCCTCATGGGGCTGGCTGGACTGGCCCTCAAAGCGCTTCCGAAGCGCCAGCGCATCAAATTTGTGCTCAGTAGCATGGCGGATGCGTTGAAAAAGAGCAATCCCCAGGTGGAGGCCTGGGCTGGCGAAAAGGATGGGAAGATTGTTTACGCCGAGCGGACGTGCGCCATCTGCAATGGGCGCACCAGCGAGAAGCCAATCTGTCATCTTTATGTGGGATCGCTGGCAGAGGCGATCAAATGGGCCACGGGGGAGGAATACAACATTCGTGAGACGGCCTGCATCGCCCGCGGTGATGAGTATTGCCTGTTTGAGATCGGAGAGCCGCGCGCGGGAGTGTGATTCGGCTGGCTTTGTGTAGACAAAACTCACATGGACAGTTTTCCTCGTGACATGGGAGAATTCAATTGTGCGCAGAAGATATGTGCATAATTGAATGTGGTAATGTCCCCCGATCTAACCACGAGGAGGGTTGTTTATGTCTGCACGGAAAACGCGTCGAGAGCGCATCCGCCGCAAACAGCGCCAGCAACGCACGATTACCGTTCTGGTGGTCAGCGGCGTGGCGTTGATTATCGCTGCCCTGCTGATGCTCCCTAGCCTGCGCCAGGCCACTGTGCCGGCGGGTGAGATAATCCATCCCCAGGTCGTTGAGCGCCCGATGGCAAATGGCAACGCGATGGGCGATCCCAACGCGCCGGTGGTCGTCCATGAGTATTCGGATTTCGGTTGTCCCCATTGCGCTAATTTTGCCAGCGGGACCGCTCTGGAGCTGGAGAAGAGCTACATTGCTTCCGGGCAGGTGTATTTTGTCTCCCACAGCGTGGGGGCGCTGCTGGGTTCGGAAACATCCGTTCAACTGGCCGAAGCCGCCTATTGCGCGGGAGCGCAAAACAAATACTGGCCTTTCCAGGATTATGTGTTTGCCAACCAGGCGCTGATTTATGTTGACCGCAACGCGCCGGCGGATGGCTATATCGCCGCCATCGCCGAGGCCATTGAATTGGATCTGGATGCTTTTAACGCCTGCGTCGAGGAGCGCACCTACCGCGATCAGGTGATGCAGGATCAGGCGGAGGCAATCAAGGCCGGGATCAATTCCACGCCCAGCTTTTTGGTGAATGGCGAGTTGTTGGTGGGTAATCTTCCCTTCGCCGATTTCCAGGCTGCTATCGAGCGAGCCCTCAACGGGCAATAGCAATCTGTCGCCGGGGGCGGTGGGGTTTAACAAGGCCTCGGTCGGTTGATCGAGGCCTTGTCGCGTAAATATTCAGGTTGCGATTCCCAACGCGGCCAGTGCGGCGACCAGCAACGGCGCCAGCAACAGGGCGGGGAGTAAATTCCCCACCCGGATGGTTTTGATCTCCAGCAGGCTGCTGAGCGCCAGTCCAATTAGCAACACCCCGCCCGCGGCGGTCATTTCTGCGATCATAGGGTCTGTAATCAGGCCCTGGATGAGCGCGGCCGACAGGCTCAAACCGCCCTGCACCACCAGGATGGTCAGGGCGGAGAACATCACCCCGATGCCCAGCGTGGAAGCAAACGCCAGCGAGGCAAAGCCATCCAGCACCGCTTTAATGGCCAGCAGGCGGTAATCGCCGGTCAGGCCGTCCTGGATCGACCCGAGGATGGTCATCGGCCCCACGCAAAAAAGCAGGGAGGCCGTCAGAAAACCGCGCATAAAGCGCTCGCGGCTTCCTGCTCGATCATCGGGCTTTCCGCTGTTGCCACCAAATCGCGCTTCCAACTGTCCGCCGATCTTGTTGAGCCGCTCTTCGATGCGCCACCATTCGCCCAGCAGTCCGCCGAAGAGGATGCTTCCCAACACCAGGATGGCGTTTTGTGTCTCGAGAAACATTTGCACCCCAATCAGTGCGGTGAACAGGCCAAGCCCGGCGACCACGGTGTTGCGCACGCGCGCTGGCAGGCGGGAGCCGAAAGCCAGCCCCATGGCACTGCCAATCAGGACGGTGAGGATATTGATGAGCGTTCCGGTCATGCGTTGTCGTCATTCTCCCTTCGCTAAGGTTGGGCCTTCGGGTTTGGCCGCTTGGGTTTCCAGGATTTCCAGTGCGAAGCATAGCGAGGAAAGGCGGTTGAGGTAACGGAGCAGGTGAGGGTTCTCCAGGGGGTGTGCGCGCTGGAGGGCGACCAGCCGCCGTTCAGCGCGCCGCACGATGGTGCGCGCCACATCGAGCGCCGCGCTTGCCGGGGTGTCGCCCGGCAGAATGAATTCTTGCGGAGATTGCGCCTGGTGGCTGATGGCTTCGATGCGCGCCTCCAGCCATTCGACCTCGTCCGCGCCGATGCTGCGGAAGCGCGCCGCGTGTTCGGGCGCCGCGGCCACCTCGGCCATCAACTGGTAGAGGTGGCGTTGAACCGGGCGTAATATCTCAGCGCTCTCGCTCGTCTGAGAGAGG
>WFTY01000049.1 GCA_015485245.1 Anaerolineales bacterium
CGGCCTCGACGCGCGCCAGCAACACGGCGTTGGACTTCGACGGCTGCACCGCCTTCCAGGCGAATGTCAGCGCCTTCATCTCCTCCTCGGAGGGCGCGCGACGCGTGACCACCTTCCAGGCCGGCGTATCCGGCGGGTCGCCGCTATCGCGCTCCTGCCACAGGTAGCCGCCTTCCACCGAACGCAGTTCGGATACCGCGCGCGGCGCGTCCAGGGAAACTTCCAGCAGACGCAAATTCTTGCGGGCGGACAGCTTCTCGCGGGCCTCCAGGCTGAAAGACGGCGCGGCGATGCACTCTACGAAGAGCTTGCCCATGTTCTCCACAAAAGCTGCGTTGACTTCCCGATTGGCAGCGATCACGCTGCCGAAGGCGGAGACCGGGTCGGAGGCGATAGCCGGCGAGATGGCCTCTTCCAGGCGCGACGCGGTAGCGATTCCGCACGGGCTGGCATGCTTAACCACCACGGCAGTGGGCGCATCAAAGAGCTGCACCGCTCGCCAGGCGCTATCCAGATCGAGCAGGTTATTATAGGAAAGCGGCTTGCCCTGAAGCAGCTTGCCGTTGAGCGGCGCGCCGTCGGGCCGCGGGCTGTAGAAAACGCCCTGCTGGTGGGGATTCTCGCCGTAGCGCAGAGAGAGCGTCGGGTACAGCGTCAGGCGTAATGGGGCGGCCTCTCCGCTTAAACCGGCGAAATACCCCTGAATAGCGGCATCGTAGCGAGCGGTGACAGCAAACGCCTTGTACGCCAACCGCAGGCGGTAGTCCGGGTCATCCAGCAGGCTGAGATCCGCGGGGTAATCCGCCGGATCGCTCAACACCGCCACGCGGGCGTGGTTCTTGGCCGCGGCGCGCAGCAACGCCACGCCGCCGATGTCGATGTTTTCGATGGCCTCCTCCAGGCTGGCCTGCGGGTCGGCGATCACCCGCTCGAAGGGGTACAGGTTGACCGCCACCAGATCAATTGGTGACCAGCCGCGCGCGGCCAGCGCGGCGCGGTCGCCCGCGGTGTCGCGCGCCAGCAGCCCGGCGTGGATGGCCGGGTGCAGGGTTTTGACGCGCCCTCCCAGCATCTCCGTCTCGCCGGTGACCGCCTCGACGGGGGTGACCGGCAGTCCGGAAGATTGCAAAGCCCGCGCCGTGCCGCCACTGGCAATCAACCGCCAACCCGCGGCGTTCAACCGGCGAGCGAACGCCACCAAGCCGGTTTTATCCCATGCAGAAAGCAAAGCTGTCCTCGTCATATTCATCTCCTGAACCAATACAACCGATGAACCAACCGCTACCCCACCCGCACCGGCACGCCGCGTTTGGCCAGGTAGCGTTTGACCTCACCGATGGTGAGCACCTTATCGTGGAACAAAGAGGCCGCCAGCGCCGCATCCGCGCTGCCGAGGGTGAGCGCCTGGGCAAAGTGTTCCAGCTCCCCCGCGCCGCCGCTAGCGATCACCGGCACGTGCACGGCATCGGCGATGGCGCGCGTCAGCTCCAAATCATAGCCGTTCAGCGTGCCGTCGGCGTCCATGCTGGTGAGCAAGATTTCGCCCGCTCCCAGCGCCACGCCGCGTCGCGCCCACTCGACGGCATCCAGCCCGGTGGGAATGCGCCCTCCGCCGATGACCACCTCCCAGCCGCCTTCTGGCCGACGGCGAGCGTCAATCGCCAGCACAATGCACTGGCTGCCGAAGCGCCGCGCCCCGGCGGTCAGGATTTCAGGAGCGCGCACTGCAGCCGAATTCACGCTCACCTTGTCGGCTCCCGCCAGCAGCAGGCGGCGCATATCCTCCACGCTGCGGATACCGCCGCCCACCGTGAGCGGCAAAAAAACCTGATCGGCCACGCGGCGCACCATCCCGGCGGTGGTGGCGCGCCCTTCGGGCGTGGCGGAAATGTCGAGGAAAACCAGCTCATCGGCTCCCATCCGGTCGTAGAGCTGAGCCTGCTCTACCGGGTCGCCGGCGTCGCGCAAATCCACAAAGTGAACACCCTTGACCACGCGCCCATCCTTGACGTCCAGGCAAGGGATGATGCGTTTGGCTAACATGCCAGCGCCTCCTTCAGGTCTACCTGTCCTTCGTAAAGCGCGCGTCCGATGATCACGCCATTTAAACCTGCAGCGCGCACGGCGCGCACGTCCTCCAGCAAGGCCACCCCGCCCGAGGCGATCACCTGCAAACCGGATGCTTCGGCCAGGGCGCGACTGGCGGCCACGTTCACCCCGCGACCCACCCCATCACGGGCGATGTCGGTATGCACAACAATCCGCAGGCCGAGGTCAGCCAACTGGCGGGCGAACGCCACGGCCCCCAGCTCGCTCTCCTGCGTCCAGCCGCGGGTACGCACGCGCCCATCACGGGCGTCGATGCCCACCGCGATCGCCTGGTCGCCAAAACGCGCCAGCGCCTGCGCCACCAGCGCCGGGTCTTCCACAGCGGCCGTGCCCAGCACCACACGCTGCACGCCCAAAGCCAGCAAATCAGCAATCGCCGCCAGTGAGCGCACCCCGCCGCCAAACTGCACGTTTCCCCCTACTGCCAGGATGCACTCCAGCGCGCGGCGGTTGGCCGCATCGGGGGTTTCAAAAGCGCCATCCAGGTTGACCACGTGCAGCCACTTCGCGCCGGCGGCGCGCCAGCCTTCGGCCGCTGCTTCGGGCTGGTCGGCATACACCGTTTGACGGTTCGGGTCGCCCTGTCGCAGACGCACCACGCGCCCGCCGCGCAGGTCTATCGCCGGGTATACGGTAAAAGCATTCATTCACACTGCTCCACAAAAGCACACAAAATCTGCAGCCCAACCGCCTGGCTCTTTTCGGGATGGAACTGCACCCCACAGATCGCGCCGCGCCCGACCACCGAGGCGAAACGCAAACCGTAATCGCTCTCCGCCAGCACATCGTCCGCCTGGGCGGGGAGGCAGTAATAGGCATGGTTGAAATAGGCATACGCCCCCGCTTCCAGATTCGCCAGCAAGGGATGCGCACGCCGCGGCTGGATCTGGTTCCAGCCGGTGTGGGGAACCTTTAGCCGCATCCCCTGGGAATCGCGCAACCCGGGGGGAAAACGTCGCACTGTGCCGGGCAGCAACCCCAGGCCGCGCACGCCGGGGGATTCCTCGCTGCCCTCGAAGAGCAACTGCATCCCCAGGCAGATGCCCAACAGAGGGACACCCCGGCCCGCGGCCTCTCGCAGCGGTTCAATCATGCCGCGGGCGCGCAACCCTTCCAGGCCGTCGCCGAACGCGCCCACGCCGGGCAGAATGAGCTTCTTCGCCACAGCAATGGCGCCCGGATCATCGCTGAGCGCCACTTCCGCGCCAACCGCTTCGAGCGCCTTTTGCACCGAGCGCAGGTTGCCGATGCCGTAATCAATGAGGAGGAGCATGGGATGAGTCCTTTCTGAGGGGGAACAGCGGACGACGGCCGACAGACCGCCGTCCGTTGTCCGTCGTCTGTCGCCTTCACAACACACCCTTGGTGCTAGGCACATCGCCGCGGCGCGGGTCGAGGGTAGTAGCCGCGTCCAGGGCGCGGCCCAGCGCCTTGAAGATCGCCTCGGCCTGATGGTGATCGTCCGCGCCGTAGAGCACGCGGGCGTGCAGGTTGGCGCGCGCCATGACGG
>WFTY01000050.1 GCA_015485245.1 Anaerolineales bacterium
CCACCCACATTGATGCCAACGGCTTTGTGCGCTTCACCAGCGTCGGCGGCGTGTTCCCCCGTTATGCCCCCGGCGGACGGGTGCGCTTTCTCAACGGCGTAGAGGGCGTCATCGGCCTCGAACGCGTGGAAAACCGCCGTCAAATCCCACCTATTGAGAAAATGTACATCGACGTCGGCGCCAGAAACCGCGCCGATTGCCCCATCACAGTCGGTGATCTGGCTGTCTTCGAGCGTCCCTTCAGCGCGCTGAACGGACGCTGGGTCTCCAAAGCGATGGACGACCGCGTCGGCGTGGCGCTGCTGATCGCCGCCATGCAGCAGCTCGACGAGACGCCCCACGAATTGTATTTCGTCTTCAGCGTGCAGGAGGAGGTCGGCGTGCGCGGGGCAACCACCGCCGCCTTCGGCGTGGAGCCCGACCTTGGGCTGGCGATCGACGTCACCCTGACCGGCGACACACCCAAAGGCATCACCATGGATGTCGCCCTGGGGAAAGGGCCAGCCATCAAGGTCAAAGACAGCGGCATGATCGCCGATCCGCGCGTGGTGGCCTGGATGCGGCGCACCGCGCAGGCGAAGAAAATTCCCTATCAAATGGAAATCCTGGAACACGGCGGCACCGACGCTCGCGCCATTCAACTCAGCCGCGCCGGGGTCCCGGCGGGGTGTCTCTCCATCCCCTGCCGCTACGTGCACAGCCCATCCGAAATGGTGGATGCTCGAGACGTCGAAGGCGCGCAGCGCCTGCTGCTGGCGCTGCTGCGCGCTCCGATTGAACTGGGAGACTGACGGATGAACCGGGAATTCCCTTGGACGCTCCTGCTCCTCCTCGGCCTGCTGCTGGCTGGATGCTCTCCGCTCCTCCCGACGCCGCCAGACATCTCCCCCACAGCGACGGCAACCCCCATGCCGACCACCGCGCTTCCCAGCAGCACCGAGGAAGCCGCGCCGGGCAACATCACTTTGCGCATCTGGCTGCCCCCGGAGTTCGCTCCCGACTCCGAAAGCGCCGCCGGACGCATCTTGCAGGCGCGCCTGGAAGAATTTTCCTCCCGCCGCGCCGGCGTGACCATCGAGACGCGCATCAAACCCGTGGAAGGGCCGGGCGGCATCCTCGACACGTTGAGGACCGCCAAGGTCGCCGCACCGCTGGCGCTGCCCGACCTGGTAGCCCTGCCCTCCGCCGCGCTGCAACAGGCCGCCAGCGACGGCCTGTTGCACACCTACGACGGCTTGACCACGGTGATGGACGACCCCGACTGGTACGATTTCGCCCGGCAGCTCTCGCACGTACAAAACAGCACGCTGGGCATCCCCTTCGCCGGGGACGCCCTGGTGATGGTTTACCGCCCGGAGGTGATCGAAACACCCCCGGCGAGCTGGGAGGAAATCATCACCAGCGGCCAGACTCTCGCCTTCCCCGCAGGCGATCCCAACGGGCTGTTCGCCCTCACGCTCTACCAGGCCGCCACCGGGCTGGTGACCGACGCGGACGGCAACCCCGCCCTGGATATGCTGCCCCTGACCGACGCCCTGACGTTCATCTACCAGGGAAACCGCAATGGCGTGTTTCCTTTCTGGTTGACCCAGTACGAGACCAGCCAGCAGGTCTGGGAAGCCTATCAGGAGCAACAGGCCGATATGGTGATGGTCTGGGCATCGCTCTACCTGCAAGCCACGCCGGCCGATTCGGCCATCGCCATGTTGCCCACGCCGCACAGCGTCCCTCTCACCGCGGGGGAAGGATGGGTATGGGCCTTGACCAGCGGGGATACCCAGCGACAACACCTGGCCGCCGAACTTGCCGAGTTCCTCACCACGGCGGATTTCCTGGCGAGCTGGACGCGCGCCGCCGGTTACTTACCCCCGCGCCCGGCCGCGCTGACGACCGGCTGGGAAAACCACCCCGACGCCGCGCTGCTGGGCAAGATCAGCGCATCCATCTTCCTGACTCCCCCCACCACGCTGCAGACCCTCGGCCCGTTGTTGAGCACAGCCACGATTGAAATACTCAAAGAGCAGACCGACCCGGCCACCGCGGCACAGACCGCCATTGAGGGATTGATCGCTCCCTGAGCGTCGCCGATGAAAGCCCGCTATCGTCAAATCCTGGCCGATATCAAAACCGCCACCCGCCTGGGACACCCGGAAGCCCTGGAGGCTGCCTTCACGCTGTTGGTTTCCCTCCCTGAGGTCGCCTCCAACCGCCAGTTGAGCGCCGGTTTTATCGAACAGGTCATCCACCCCGCGGGGGAAATTCTGGCACAATTGCCGGTTACAAAACTCCGCCCTTTGAGCACACACCCACTGGCAGCCGTGCGGGCGGTCGGCGCGGCCGCGCTGGGGCGGCGCTATTTGAACGCAGGCGACGTGCCTGCCAAGCTGCTGCGTCGCCTGGCGCAGGATGCCCGCATCGAAGTCCGCGAGACGTTGAGCGACGCCCTGGCCGCTGTCACAGCGCCCCAGGAACCCCGGCTTAGGGAATTGCTGGCGGAATGGCTCACCGCCACCTCGCCGCGTTTGCGCGCTGCCGCGCTGCACACCCTCCCCGCACTCGCCCCCTTTGAAGGGGAGCTGCTCCTCGAGTGGATTCGCCCCCTGGGAGCCGACCACGACCCCAATGTGCGCGCCGCGCTGGCTGAAACGCTGACGCGCCTGGCCGAGGGAGGGCAGGCGCCGACAGTGCTGAAGCTGCTCAACGGGTGGGCCAACGACCCTCATCCCAACGACTGGGTGATCGCGCGGGCGCTTTCGAGCGCGTGGGGCGCGCAACACCCCCAGGAGGTCAAAGCCATCCTGGGGGCGCTGTTCGCCCAAAGGGGAAAAACCAAAGCCCTGAGCAACGCCGTACAAGCGCTGGCGCGCCACGGGCTGGAGATTCAACTGGAATAGGGCTTAACGCCCAAGCATCTCGCGAGGGGCGGGAACAGCGAGAATATTGTACCCACAGTCCACAAAAACGACCTCGCCGGTCGTCTTGGCCGCCATATCCGAACACAGATACACCGCCGTGTTGCCGACATCGTCAATCGTGATCTCCTGCTGCAAAGGAGCGAAGTCGACAAACTGCTTATACATGGCCTTGAAACCTCCCACGCCCGCGGCGGCCAGCGTGCGGATCGGCCCCGCGGAGATCGCGTTGACGCGCACGTTCTGCGGGCCGAAGTCGTAAGCCAGGTAGCGCGTAGAGGCCTCCAGGGCGGCTTTCGCCACGCCCATTACGTTATAGTTCGGGGCCACTTTGTCACCGCCGTAATACGTCAAGGTGAGCAGGGCGCCGCCAGGGCGCAGCAGGGGCTGAAAAGCGCGCGCCAGCGCGGTGAACGAATACACGCTGATATCCATCGCCAGGTGGAATCCCTCCCGGCTGGTGTTGTAATACGGCCCTTGCAACTCATCACGGTTGGCAAAGCCGATCGAATGCACCAGAATATCCACGCCGCCGAAGACCTGCTCCGCCTTCTCAGCCACGCGAGCGATTTCCTCATCGCTGGAGACATCACACGGCTCCACAAAAGTCACCCCCAGCGATTCGGCCAGCGGGCGCACGCGGCGCTCCAGCGCCGGGCCGGCGTAACTAAACCCCAATTGCGCGCCGTGCCTGTGGAACGCCTGCGCAATCCCCCAGGCAATGGATCGTTTATTGGCAATGCCAAAAATTAAGGCGGTCTTACCCGCGAGCAATTTCATAAAACGCCTCCAGGTTTTATTCTGCTTGAGAAAACCCCACCGCGTGCAACGTGGCGGGCATTGGGTTTAACCCCACTCCCCCATAAAAAGTGACGCGCTATTCTCCTGCGGGGACGCCCTGAAAGCGCGGGTCCCGCTTCATCGTCAATTGCAACCCTTCTTCAAGGGGGACGTGCGGTTCAAAGCCCAGTTTTTCCCGCGCCAGGGTGAGATCGGCGCACATGCGATCCACGCCGGAGCTGGTGCGCGGATTGTAAATCACCTCAGCGCGGCTTTGGGTCAACTCGGTGATGGTGCGCGCCAGTCCGCGCACACTGACCTCGGTTCCGCTGCCCACGTTAATCACCAGCCCATCGACCGTGGGCGCGGTCGCTGCGGCGATCATGGCGCGCACAACGTCATCCACGTAGACGTAATCGCGGGTCTGCCGTCCATCACCGTGGATCACAATACTGCCATTGCGCACCGCCTGCCACAAAAAGTTGGGGATCACCGGCGGATGCGAGGGCGGCAGATGCTGCCCTGGCCCATAGGCGTTGAACACGCGCAGGCTCACCGTCTCAATGCCCCAAAGCTGGCCGATGGTGCGCACATAAAACTCCGAGGAGAGCTTGCTGACTGCGTAAGGGGAATCGGGGCGAGGGGGGGCGCTTTCCTGCAAAGGCTGCTCTCCCTGGCGACCGTAAATCGCCCCCGAGGAGACGAAAACTACCCGCCGCACCCCCACATCGCGCATCGCTTCCATCAGGCTGACCGTCCCCCCCACATTGACGGCGTTATATTCCCGCGGGTACAGGATCGACTCCGGGACGGAGACGCGCGCCGCCAGATGATACACACAATCCACGTCCTGCAGCAGAGTCCATAACTTGGGGCGATCGTTGACATCGCCGCGGGTGAAGTGCACGCTATCGTCGAGCACCGCCGGGTCGCCGCGGGAAAGGTCATCCAACCCGCGAACCTGATGCCCGTCGCGGGCCAGCTGATTCGCCAGGGCAGACCCCAAAAATCCCGCTGCGCCAGTGATGAGAAAATTCATAAAATGATCCGAGTGCTGTCAACAAGGCTTACACGCGCCCCCTGTGCAAGGCTACAACAAAACGCCTTTTCAACGAACGGCGTAAGCCCCAAAGCTGGTTTTGATCGTGCGCAAGATTATAGCACGAGTCCAGGATGCCACCATTTCAGACTAAATTCATCCAAAATTGTTGCTTGATTCCGCCCTAAAAATACACTACAATAAATTTACAACGTGACCTCCAATTCATCCAAAAAGGAAACGCAATGGAAACAGCGAACATTGATCACGGTCACATCGATACGATTAAGGTCGCAGCGAATTCACGCACATCTGCTGTGGCCGGGGCGATCGCCGGTGTTTTTCGCGAACACCAGCGCGCCGAGGTGCAGGCCATCGGAGCCAGCGCCGTCAACCAGGCCGTCAAAGCTCTGGCACTTGCCAAAGGGTACCTGGAGGAAGACGGCTACAACATTATCTTCATCCCCTTTTTCGTGGATGTAGAAATTGACGGCAAAGTGCGCACGGCGATCCGGTTCACCATCGAACCGCGCTAACGCCGGGCCTGACTTCACCCCCCATCCTTGATGCGCTTGCCTCACAGGGAGTGGGGTCGCGGGGCAATTCCAGAGGCCAACCATTCCCTGGAATGATCCGCTTACCGTGGTCTCCCCAACAATCCAACCGGGGGAGGCTATCTTGGCCGCGAGCGCCTGGGGCGCTTTTTCTCTATCTCACAGCCAGCTTTATCAAAGAGGGTAAATCATCAAGGCGAAGGATATCCATCCCGGGGATGAGATTTGTCGGGGTATGGCGCGCATGGTAGAATCAGAATGCAGTCTCAGAACACCGAGGCGCTGCACGCGGGGAGCTAACTCCCCTTTGCAACAAAAATCAGCTGGTAGTTCAGGAAGGTAGCAATATGGAAAAGCAAGTGGCAACATTCGCAGTCAAAAAAGGGCTGGCCCAAATGCTCAAGGGCGGCGTGATCATGGACGTGGTGACGCCGGAGCACGCCCGCATCGCCGAGGAGGCCGGCGCGGTGGCCGTCATGGCCCTCGAACGCGTGCCGGCCGATATTCGCGCTCACGGCGGGGTGGCGCGCATGAGCGATCCCGGCCTGATCGAGGAGATCATGGCTGCGGTGTCCATCCCGGTGATGGCGAAAGTGCGCATCGGCCATTTCGTGGAAGCCCAGATTTTGGAAGCCCTGGGCGTGGATTACATTGACGAATCCGAAGTGCTCACCCCCGCCGACGAGGAATTCCACATCAACAAGCACGAGTTCAAAGTGCCCTTTGTGTGCGGCTGCCGCAACCTGGGCGAGGCGCTGCGCCGCATTGGCGAAGGCGCGGCGATGATCCGCACCAAAGGCGAGGCTGGCACCGGCGA
>WFTY01000051.1 GCA_015485245.1 Anaerolineales bacterium
CGATCAGATGCCCAAAGCGGTCGTTGACCTGCTTGAAGTGATCGATATCCAGCAAAATCAGGCTGAGCTGGCGCCCAAAGCGAGCGCAACGCTCCAGCTCCTCGAGGGCAAAAGCGTAAAACGCTCGCCGATTCCACAGGCTAGTCAGTTCGTCGTACATCGCCAGGCGGCGCATCTTCTCATAGGCTTGCTTAAGGCAGCGCTCCAGCTCAAGCACGCGAGCGCCTATGCGCAACCGGGCGTGCAGCTCTTTGGGATCATATGGCTTTGTGAGATAATCGTCCGCCCCGGCATCGAGGCCATCGACGATATGATCCACGCTTTCCAACCCCGTCAGGATGACGACGTACACATAGCTGGGCAAATCGGCGCGGCGGATTTTTCGGGTCAGTTCAACGCCGTCCATGCGCGGCATCATCCAATCGGTGATCACCATTTGAATCGGTTCTTTCTGGAGCAGTTCCCAGGCCCGGAGACCGTCCTCCGCTTCTACCACGTGGTAATCTGACTGGCGTAAAATCTTTACCAGCAGTTTGCGAGAGACGGGATCATCCTCCACCACCAGAATATTCAAATGATTATCCATGCTTCACTACTCTCCTGCTACCTCAGGCGGATTCAGCCCCCTGAGAGCGCAGCAAGGCTTTCTCGACGGCAGCCAACAACGCACGACTGCTGCCCCCATCAAAAGGATCGCTCTGCACCAAAGCATCGACAACCTGCAAAGCAAGCGACTCCCCCTCCCCCAGTTGTACCGGCACGCTCTGAACATTACGCCGCACGCGCCTCATCACCACAGCAGCAGCGGAAGCAGAAGTCTCCGGCAAGATAAGCAGGAATTGATCCTCCCCCCAACAACCAATCAGGTCATAGGCCCGCACACTCGCCCAAACCTTAAGGGCAAACTGCGTCAACGCTTTTGCTAACAGCTCTGGATCACCCGCCCGGCGGAATGCGTCGACGTTCTCTAACTTGAACAAGGCCAGGGAAAACAGCCTACCAGAGCGCCGGGAGCGTTCCATCTCCGTTTCCAGCAATTCCAGGATGGCAGTTTGTGAAAACATACCCGTCAGAGGGTCGCGAATCGGCTGGCGAGGTTTGACGTCTGAACGCAAGGCGACCAGCGTCTGCAGATAACGCTCCATCACCATCAAACGAGCAATCAGCTCATCCGGCTCAAATGGTCGCGCAAGATATTCGTCCACATACCCCAGATATTCCTGCTTCGCGGGGGATAACGACTGGTTGGTCGTCAAGGCAAAGACATAGACATATTCCGTGCCGTCCACCTGCCGCAGACGCGCCAGAAAATCCTGATCGGCGACATCCACATCAAACACCACCGAATGCACCTGATGCTCCCCCAGGATATCCAGGGCCTGACGGACATCATCGGCCAGGAACAATTGATACCCCGCCATCGTCAACCGCTGGATCAGGCGTTCATCGCGCGGATGTCCCTTCAAGAGCGCCAACACATTCATAAGCCAGTCCCTCGCGCTATCCACCGTGATAATGTTTAGCCTATTATACTCGTTAACGTCGGCGAACGAGGCAAAGGCTGGCTCAACACACACCGCGTTCATCCCTTCGCTTGACCACCCCCCATGCCTGTGCCATAATGGGCACACCATGTGTGGACGCTTTAGCCTCACGATCTCCCCCAAAGAACTGCGTGCCGCCTTCCCCTGGCTGACCCTCCTGCCCGGCGCATCCGCCGCGCCAGCGCGCTTCAACATCGCCCCGGGACAGCCTGTGGCCGTCGTCGCCAACACTGACGAAAAGCGTTTGGATTACTTCATCTGGGGATTGGTCCCGTTTTGGAGCAAAGACCCGCGCCGCGGCTTCATCAACGCCCGCGCCGAAACACTGGCGGAGAAGCCATCCTTCAAAGCGGCCTTCCGCTACCGCCGCTGTTTGATCTTCGCGGATGGCTTTTACGAATGGCAGCGTCTCCCCGGCAAAAAGGCCAAGCAGCCGTACTACATCCGCTTAAAAGACGGCCGCCCCTTCGCTTTCGCCGGTTTATGGGAACGCTGGCAGGCCCCCGACGGCTCAGAGCTGTTGACCTGCGCCATCATCACCACCCGGCCCAACGAGCTGCTGCGCCCGATCCACAACCGCATGCCAGCCATCCTGGACGAGGACGCCTATACGCAATGGCTTGACCCGGATGAAGCCGCCCCCGCCAGCCTGCTGCCACTACTACACCCATATGCCCCTGATCAGATGGACGCCTACCCGGTGACAACGCAGGCCAACAACCCGGCCAACGACTCGCCCGAATGCATCGCGCCCAGCCCTCGGGCGATCTAGCCATGCCCGCTCACGCCCCCGCTCCTGAACGCTTTCTGAGCGCCACATTGCAACA
>WFTY01000052.1 GCA_015485245.1 Anaerolineales bacterium
ATCGTCGCCAGCAACCCAACCAGCAACTTTGCCAGCCCAAAATTCAGGCGGGCAAGCCATCGCCGCGCAGACGGGTTCACCTATTCGTCCTCCAGCAATCCCTGGGAGATGGCAATGCGCACCGCTTCGGCGCGGTTGGCAGCGCGCAACTTCTTGAAGATTTTACGCACATGGGTTTTAGCCGTGTTGACCGAGATCACCAGATGGGCCGCGATCTGCGCGGTAGTCATCCCGCGCGAGAGACAGTACAACACCTCGATCTCACGCCGGGTCAGCGTGCTGGTCGGGGCGACCTCAGCATCCTGGCGCAGCGCGTTCATCACCTGAGCGGTGACATCCGAAGCCAGCACCGCCTGGTCTGCCATCACCTTCAACAGCGCCAGGCGCAGATCGTCCGGCTCCGTGTTCTTGAGCAAATACCCGTTTGCCCCAGCGCGAATCGCCCCCAAAAGATCGTCCTGTTTCTTCGAGATCGTCAACATCACAATGCGACAACTTTCCCCGGCCTGGCGCAAAGCGCGCACCACCTCCACGCCATCCATCACCGGCATATTGACGTCCAACAACACAATCTCCGGCCGGGTGCGGGCGATGACCTCCAGCGCTACGGCGCCGTTCTCCGCCTCGCCCACGACATCAAATCCAGGCATCCCTTCGAGCAAGCCGACCAGCCCGGCGCGAAAAAGCGCGTGGTCGTCAACCACCACAATGCGGATGGGATGTTCTGGTGCGGTCATCACTACACCTGCGCCTGTCGTTCAGTCCAACGGATGCTCAATATAGTTCCTTCGCCTGGGCGGCTGAGGATCTGGAAATCGGCGCCGATCAACTCGGCGCGCTCACGCATACCGCGCAGACCGTGCTGAGAGGTATCGTGCACGTCCTGCGGCGCAAAACCACAACCATCGTCACGGATCTCCAGCAAAACCGTATCGCCATCCTGTTGACAGCTAATCTCCACCTGTCGCGCCCCAGCGTGCTTACGAATATTGCTCAACGCTTCCTGAATGATGCGAATTAATTGGATCTGCACCTCCGGCGGAGGCTCAACTTCCCGCTCAACTTCCCGTTCAGCTTCGCGCACCGCCACCGGGATAGCGGTGTTCTCCGCAAACTCGGAGGCGATGGCGTTAAGCCAGCCACCAAACTGATACTCCGTCGGGTTCATAAACAAATCGTCTATCGCCTCGCGCACATCTTCGTACGCGCCGGCAACCGCCTGATAACTCAAAGAGATGCCGCGATCCAACACGTCGATATCCTGTCGCTCAAGCGCTTTTTGCAACTGTGCGATTTGCAATTTGAGAAAACCCAACGTCTGCGCCAGGCCATCATGGATTTCATGCGCCAGGCGGGTGCGTTCCCCCAACACGGATTTGTATTCCAGCTCGCTCATCAAATGGGCGTTGTGAATCACCAGGGCAATCTGCCCGCCGACCGTCTGTAACAGGGTCAGTTGCCGGGGATGAAATGCAACCGGGCGGTGATTAGCGACCAGGATGGCGCCAAGCGGCTCGCCGTCTTGCGAGAGCAGAGGCACAGCCATCAACGAAATATGGTGCCTGGCCTCGCCCTGCCCATAAACGCGACGATCCATGACCAGCACATCGTCCGCGCGGACTACATTGCTCAGGCTCTCCAGCACAACATGCGTCACGGCCTCCGGCATCGTGCCGGAAACCAGACGCCGGGCGGTTTTTTTAGCATCCAGCTCGTAATACAGCAGCGTGGCGAAATCGGCCTCCAGCGCATGGCGCACGTCCGTCAGCATTTGAGTGAGCTGCCCATCCAGACCAGATTTGGCGCGCACCTGTTGAAGCTGGCGCAAAGCGGTCAACTCCCGCTGTCGCAGACGGACGCTATCGAGGGAGAGGGCGATCTCATCAGCCACAGCCTGGATGAAACCGCGCTCATCCGGCTGCCAAAACGTCTCCGCCGGGATATACAGATTCAGCATCCCCAGCCTGTGTTCACCCCGCGTCAGCGGGAAACAAAATACCTGCAACCGCTGTCCAGAAAATTGTGCCAGCAAGGGGCAGGCGTCCCGGGCTTCCAATCTGGTGCAGGTGGCACAACGGCTGTGGACGTCCGGCGAGGCAAGGTATTCCAGTAAATCATCCAGTTTTCCCTCCGGTTGTTCACCAAAATGCACCACCGGCAGGGGGTGGCCGCGGGCGTCCAGGGGGACAAAAGAAGCGCCCCGCGCGCCGGTCAGCCCGACCACCAGTTGAAGCGCCAGGCCCACCATTTCGCGCTCGTCATCCGCCTCAACCGAGATGCGATTGAGGCGAAAGACGGCCTCCAGACGACG
This sequence comes from Anaerolineales bacterium, assembly GCA_015485245.1. Lineage (GTDB taxonomy): Bacteria > Chloroflexota > Anaerolineae > Anaerolineales > UBA11858 > J130. The sequence goes on from WFTY01000052.1 coordinate 2,312, forward strand.
GCGCAGGTCAACGACTTCGGCGTTGGCGCGCGCCAGCAGGTGACTCTGCTCCTTCAAAAGACGGGTCTGCTGCGCCCAAAGCGCGTATAACACCCCGGCAAGCGCAAAAACCACCCCCACTTCGAGGATGAGATGCCCGATCTGCGCGCGTGCCGTCCCCCAGCGAAGCTCCTCATAAAGATAAACAACCATCAGCGCCAGCAACGCTGCAGCGACAATCCAGGGCTTGATCTGGGGACGAAATGTGTTTTTTTTCGGCATGACAAGCGGGGAAGAAGTCAAACATCAGCCATAATGCTTATTTTCTTTGTCCCATTATACCCTGTCACTTGATCGCCGAAAGCCATTGCTCATTGTGCTGTACCGTTTTGCGGAACCCTACCTGATCCAGCCAGCCCTGATACACATGGAAAGGATACGCTGCACCGCCGTTCCAGGTGTTCATCAACAACGTGGCGCGGCTGGCCCACTCCGCGGGTTGAGCGGTGGGCATGATCGCGTCGATCACCAGCATTCCGCCGGGGCGCAGGGCACGATAGGCGCGTTGAAAAACCGCGGCATTCTGCTCCGGGGTCAGGATATAAGTGATTAACCCCAACAAAGCAGCATCGTATTGCCCTTCACCAAAATCATCGCTGAGGATATCCCCCGGCATGAACGTTACGCGCGCCTCAACGCCAAAACGAGCAGCCAGATCGCGCGCCACATCAAGCACAGAATCGCTATCCACGCAGGTGACCCAGACGTTTTCATGCGCCTGCGCAAATGCCAGGGTTTTGATGCCGCACCCGCAGGCCAGGTCAAGCATTCGCAACGGCTGGCCGTCATTCAACGCGAGGCCAACCGTATGCCAGAGTTCCAGGCTGTACGCCACCCGGCTGGGGCTGTAACTCTCCAGCCAGGCGTCCTGCGCCCAGGGCAGGGAGTAACCCGCCGCGGTTCCAGAGCGAACAGTCTGAAGCATTTTCTCCCACAATACTGGGTCGGTGTTCGCCAGGATCCAATCCCCGGCGAATGTCTTCGCGCCACGCACCAGGAAAGCCGCGGCGGAGGGCGTCAAGGCGTAACGCTGTGAGTCGAGCTGGTATTCAAGGACCTGCACGCTACACAGATAGTTGAGCAAAGCACGCACACCTTCAAGGCTGGCATTGCAAGCCAAAGCCACGCTCTCCGCGCTCGCCGGGCCGGAGGATAAGGGGGTAAACACATCCAGCAGCAAGGCCAGGCGGGTGAACTGGCCGAGAAAACCGCCACCATACAAATCATAAATTTTATCTGAGTCAGGCATGGTTGAAGGGGACATCACAGCAACTCCATCATGGGGTTCGGATCACGGTTGACGGCGAACTTGAAAACATCCGGACGAGCATAGTGTCCGGCCACATCGAACATGCGCTTTGAGGCCCGGATGCGCTTGAGATTCACCTCGCCATACAGGATTCCCTTTTGCGCGACGAGCGGGCCGGCGATAATCTTCCCACCGGGATCCACAATGCAACTATGCCCGGTGTTGATCCATTCCGTCCCTTCGGCATAGTATTGCTTGAAAGCCAGGCGATCCGGAATGTCATCGACGTGCAGGGACATACAACATCCGATCACGTACATACCACCTTCTTTGGCGATATGCTGTAACGAGGTCACCCACATATCACCCCGATCCCAGGTAGGCGCAACGTAGATTTGCGTCCCCCAGGCATACATGGCAGCGCGGGCCAGGGGCATGTAATTCTCCCAGCAGATCAACCCACCCAACCTGCCGATGGAGGTATCATACACCTCTAACGTGCTGCCATCACCCTGCGCCCAGACGGTGCGCTCGCCCCCCGTGGGAATCAGCTTGCGATGCCTGCCAAGAATTTCTCCCGTATCGTCAATGTAAAGTAACGTATTGTAGAGGCTGGCGTTGCTGGCTTCCTGATTGCGCTCGTTCAACCCCATGACCACGTTGATCTTAGCCTTGCGGGCAGCCTGGCACAACCGGGCGGTGACATCATCCGGGATGGCAACGGCGTTTTCGATCAGCTCGGCGTAGAGGTCATTGAGTTCCCCCACATCACCGCCGCGAAGCAGCCACACCCAATCGGGATAGGCTGGGAAAAAGGCTTCTGGAAAGACGATCAACCGGGCATCGTTTTTCCCCGCCTCGGCGATGAGATCACAGGCTTTTTCGAGTGTCGCACTCCGATCGAGAAAGACGGGAGGAAGCTGAGCTGCAGCAACAACAAACGTTTCACGGGAATCCATCGAATGCTCTCTTTCTCTAAAATTTAGACCTCACAGACTGTAAACCATCTGTGAGGTCTCGTGTGTTTTTTCAACGATCTTTAGCCTGTTTTTCGCCGCTGAAGAAATTGACTGGCAACGAGCAGCAGGACGAACAGGAGCACAGTCAGCAGAACGCCGCCCCACCCCGATAACCAGGCAAGCCCGGAGGGTGCTTCCGGCGTCTCCGTGGCTGGAGGATGCACCCCCTCCGCCAGGCTCAACACGTAGGCGGTCAGGTCGTTGATCTCCTGCTCGGTCAGCGGCCCGCCGTTCTCCTTGCTCCACGCCGGCATGGGGGAGCCTTCCACCCCATTGGAAATTGTGTTCTTGATCGCCAGGTCAGGGCGAACGGAGGGCCACACCTTGGCCAGCGGCGCGCCAATGCGACCGACGCCGCCTTCCCCATGGCAGACTTCGCAGTTATAGGCGAAAAGCGCCGCCCCCCGGTTGGGATCCCCTTCCACGCCGGGCACGGGGGAAAGCAAGGCCAGCGGAGTGGCGCTGGGCAGCGGCGTGACCTGCGGCGCGCCGCCGGTCTGCCAGCTGAGGATATAGTAGACCACAGCGTCAATCTCCTCATCAGAAAGCGGGCCGCCGTTGGCTTCGCTCCAGGCCGGCATGGGAGAACCTGGAACGCCGTTAACGATTGTCGCGCGCGTGGCCAGCTCCGGCCGAATCGAGGGCCAATCTTTCGCCAGGGTCGCCCCCACACGGCCCTCGCCATTGGCGCCGTGACAAACCGCGCAGTTCGCTGCGTAAATCTGCGCGCCGAGTTGCAGTTGCTCGTCATCGCCGCCCTCTTGCGCCAGCGCTGAGGCTCCCCACAACAGAGAAGCCGCCAGCACCAATGCGACTACCAGGATAAAAGAAGAGTAACGTCTCATCGTTTTCACTTCTGCGCCAGCAGGAAGGCGAGCAGATCAGCCAGGTCATCCGCCGGGATGGTATCGCCGAAGTTTTTGGGCATCAAGTCATCATATCCTTCGACCACGTAAGCGGAGGGGGTAAGAATAGACTCGCGCAGATATTCTTCCGCCGTCAGACCATCCACCCGTTCCGCCGCAGTTTCACCTATCTTGGTCAGGTTGGGGCCAACCGTGCCGCTGCTCACGCCCTCAATAGTGTGACAGCCCACACAACCATTGGCCTCAAAAACCGCCTGCCCGCGCGCCACAGGGTCGTCAGACTCCTGCGCTGGCGCAGGGAGCGTGGCCAGCTCCACGCCGTTGACCGCAGTAGTCTCCCAGTTGAGGATAAAAGCGGCAATCGCTTCGATCTGATCATCGCGCAAGGGGCCGCCAAACCGATCCGACCACGTCGGCATCGCCGGCGTCCCGGCGCCAGGGTAACGATCGGGGCGAGTGGAAACCTGCCGCCCTGTGGACACCGTGGCGATGATGTAATCCTCCAGGCTACCCTGCCAGCCGACCTCGTTCAAGCGCTCAGTGAAGAAGTAAGCATCGTTAAGCGGCGGAGCCAGGCCGGGGATGCCTTCACCCCGCAGGCCGTGGCAACCGCGGCAGTTGATCTCAAACAAGGCCGCGCCCACCTCAATGGCCTGCGCCTTTTGATAGCGCTCAAACCGGGCCATGCGCTCCTCTTCCGTAAAACCTACCACGACCAAAATCACGCCGGTAACGGCAAGCAACAACGTTCCCAAAAAAATCTGCAATTGTACACGCATAGGTGGCCTCCCCGGCTATTCGTCGCGATCGCGGTCGCGGTGCAAGAAGATATGACGTTCGTACGACTTCTGGACGCCGGTCTCCGGGTCCGACCAGACGATGCGCGGCGTCACTTTGACGAGGTCAGCCTGCCACTCTTCGATCACCAGCACGGCTTCCACATCTGGCAACTGCCCGGCTTCAGCTGCCCGATTGACGCGCTCGGAAAATTCGGCAAAGACCGCCTCCAGATCAGGACAACCAAAGTCCAGCTCCGGGCACAGGTTCGCCGGTTCATCCACATTGACCTGATAGAAACCCGGTCGCAACTGCTCAAAGGGGACCGCCCGCAGTTCACCCAACCCTTCTTCGGGCGCCAGATCCTGAATGATGCGCGCAGCCGCGGGCGTCTCGATCCCGTATTCCGGCAATCCCATGTAGCTCAGAGTCAGAATAGCCAGCGTCGCCAGCAAGCCGAGGGCGACGGCAATCGGCCGTTTATACGCCTGGCGATACGGATTGCGATCAATATAGGGCACCGCGAAGAGCAGTCCAAAAATGAGCGTGGGCAAGATGATGCCCATCAGGGTTTTATCCCCCAATTTGAGCATCCCCTGCAACCACCAGAAGTACCACGGCGCTTTGGTGTCCAACGGCGTTTGCTGGGGGTTGGCAATGTTCTCCAACGGCGCGCTGTAGAAAAACGCCGTCAACACCACCAGGACGAACAGGCCCAGGCTGGTGAGGAAAAGTTCATGGGTGAACAGATCGGGCAGGTAGTCCACCCGCCGCTTGGCCTCCTTAACCACATCTTTGGGCAAGTCATCTTCTTCAAACTTCGCCGGCAGGGAAATCCCGTGTTCACGAGCCACCTTGTAATAATGAATGCTAATCATCCAGATCGCCAGCAAGGGCAGCAGGATGACGTGCAACAGATAGAAGCGCAACAGCCCCCCGGCGCCGATATCCGGCGCGCCGCGCAGCAGCAGGTTTAGCTCCTTGCCGAACAGCGGCGCGGCATCCGCCATGCTGGTGCCGATGGTCACCGCCCAGTAAGCCAGTTGATCCCAGGGGAGCAGGTAACCGCTGAAACTCAGAAAGAGCGTCACCAGCAACAACACCACGCCGGTCAGCCAGGTGAAGGAACGTTCCTTCTTATAAGAACCGGTCAGATACGTCCGCAGCATGTGCAAGGCGGTGAAGATCACCATCCCCTCCGCCCCCAGGCGGTGCAGGTCGCGCAGCAGCTTGCCATAGGGCACGTTGCTCATCAGGTTGAGGATGGAGCCATAAGCCTCGCTCGGCGAGGGGGTGTAGTAAATCATCAGGATCAACCCGGTCATCAGCTCCACAACGAAGAAGAACATCGTAAAGAACCCCAGGCGGAAGGTGTGGGTGAAGATCGTGCTCCCCCGCATATAAAACTTCGGGCGGATGTGGAAAAGAAAGCTGGTGACATGAACCCGATAGCGCGGGTTGGGTTTTTCGGTGGGTGGTTCCCCGCGCAGCAGGGCGCGCAACTCGGCGATGCTCAACCCGGCGGTGATGATGCGAACCCGTTGTTCGATCGCCTGGCGCGCTTTCTGGCGAAATTCAGCAAAGTTCAGTGATTTAAGCATGAGTCTCCCTCAGCTGTGACGCTGGCCGATGATCTTTGCCCCCGTATCCACTTTTATGATGACCTCACGATCCTCGGGGATCTGCACCGCGCTGCCATCCGGCGGGGTTTGAGCGATGACCTCACCCGTCTCAGCGTCAACCGCCTGGACGACAAACTGATCCAGGCTGCGCGGCGCCGGCCCCTGAATATAGGTGCCATCCTTTTGAAATTGTGAACCATGACATGGGCAAATGAACTTCCCCTCCTGGCTGTTCCAGTTGTACAAACATCCCAGGTGGGTGCATACCTTGTAAAGCGCCTTCACCCCCTCTTCGGTGTTGGACAGCCAGAATTTGACTTTGGGATAATTCTGCGGTGGAGCATCCGTCGATGGCAAGATATCGCTGGAGCCAACGATGAAGACGCCCCCAAACTCCCCTTCTTTGAACCGCGGCATGGCGAATAAAATCGTCAACCCGGCGACATCCACAAACACAAACCCCAGGGATGCCAGCCAGGCGAGGTTCAAGAACTCTCGCCGATTCAGGGGCACGCTTTTCTCGGTCGTCTCTTCGATCATGCAAAACTCCTCGTCTTTGATCTACATGCTGACACAAAGGTCGCCCAGAGATTTAACACACAATATATATAGTTTTAGTCCGATTTAGAGTGTACCAAATCTCCCCGCTTTCCGCAAATGAGAAC
>WFTY01000053.1 GCA_015485245.1 Anaerolineales bacterium
CCTTGTGGGCATTGTATCGACAGGCGCGTTTATTCGCCTGCTTAAGCCCCTGTTGCGTTCCAAAGAGACCGATCCTGCCGTGGTGGCCTTAGATGAAAAAGGCGCGTACGCCATCAGCTTGCTCTCCGGTCATCTCGGTGGCGCCAATGAGTTGGCTCGCGAAATCGCCCAGCGCCTGGGCGGGCAGGCCGTCATTACCACCTCCAGCGATGTACAAGGCCTGCCCGCCGCGGATTTGCTTGGCCGAGAGCGTGGCTGGCGGCTGGCCAGTATGAAACATGTCGTGGAAGTCAGCGCAGCCATGGTCAATGGCCATGCGGTCGGCGTGGTTTGGGAAGGCGGCGAGGACGAGGAGCTGCCCTTCCACGCGCCGCACGTGACTCGCTATCCCGATCTCGAGTCTATGCAGGCGGCTCGGCCCGCTGCCGGCGTCATCATCTCTCCCAGACGGATCGATGTTGACGATTTCGATTTTCCAGTCGTGCTTTATCATCCCCCAGTGTTGGCCGTCGGCATAGGCTGTAACCGGGGAACTCCTGCAGAAGAGATCGCAGAGAGTGTGCGTCAGGCGTTGGATGAGGCGGGCCTGGCCATCGAAAGCGTGACGCTCGCGGCAACGGTAGAGGACAAAGCCGATGAGACCGGGCTGCTTCGGGCGTTGCGCATGGAATTGGGATGGTCTTTGGATGTTTATCGGCGCCAGGAATTGCAGCAGGTGCTTGAAGCGCTGTTGCCCCATCCCTCTGAGGCTGCGAAAAAATACCTGGGGGTGCCTGGCGTGGCGGAGCCTGCAGCACTGTTGGCCACCCGTGGAGGCCGTATTGTCGCGCCTAAACGCAAGTTCGCTAATGTCACCGTGGCCGTGGCCCAGGGGTCTAAAGCGGGATTGCGCCGCGGGAAGATATGGGTGGTTGGATTTGGGCCTGGAGATCTGGATCATATGACCCCAGCCGCGCGCAGGGCCATCGAGAGTGCGGATGTGATCATCGGCTACAAAACCTACCTGAATTTGATCCGCCACCTGGCACCCGACACGCCCCGTATCCGCAGCCGCATGAAGGAAGAGGTCAGTCGGGCCAAGAAGGCTCTGGCCTTGGCCGAGGAAGGCAAACGCGTTGCCGTGATCTCAAGCGGCGACCCCGGCGTTTACGCCATGGCGGGATTGGTGTTGGAATTGATCGAGCGAGCCAGCAGTCATGTCAACGTGGAAATTATTCCCGGCATCCCCGCGGCCAACAGCGTAGCCGCACTGCTAGGAGCGCCCCTATCGCACGACTACGCCACCATCAGCCTGAGCGATTTGTTGACGCCTTTGGATCAGATTTTAAAGCGGGTCGAGGCGGCAGCGGCAAGTGACATGGTGATCGCGTTGTACAACCCTCGCAGCACCAAGCGTGTGCGCCCCTTATTGCAAGCATTGGAGATCGTTCGCCGTTACCGCGCCCCCAGCACGCCGGTCGGTATTGTGAAAAGCGCATTCCGTGAGCGAGAGCGCATCACATTGACCACGCTTGACGCCATCGATGTGGATAGCATCGGCATGCTCACCACGATGATCATTGGCAATAGCACCACATTCCTCAGCCGTGGTCGCATGATTACACCGCGTGGCTATGAAAACAAATATGATGTGCATGCCTCCACTGCCGAGCAGGTTGTGCAGAAAGATAAGGTCAGCTAAGCGATTGTTTCGTCGCCACCCGACAACGCCCCATCGGCGTGATCAGGTGCTTTTGTTTCGAAAAGGTTTTATCCATCATGAAAAAAGCTCTCGTTGTGGTGAGTTTTGGCACGACTCACTTTGACACACTGCAGAAGACCATCGAGGCCATCGAAGGCCGTCTGATCGAGGCGTTTCCTGACCGCGATTTCTTTCGGGCCTGGACCGCGTTGATGGTGATCAACAAGCTCAAGCGTCGAGACGGCATTCACATCCCCACGACCAAAGAAGTCTTGCAAACCCTCGTGGATGCCGGCTATCAGGATGTCCTCATTCAGTCCACCCATGTCACCCCTGGCGTAGAATTTTTGAGAGTGCAGGCGGCTATCCGAGCATTTCAAGGGCGATTTGCGCGCGTGGCCTTGGGCCGACCCCTCATCTACTTTCAAGGTGGTGAATCTCGCGGGCGAGAGATGCCCGACGACTACGAACCTGTGCTGGCCGCGTATGACGCCATGTTGCCAGCGACATCACCCGAGCACGCCGTGGTGCTCTTCGGTCATGGCACCGCGCATCCGGCCAATGCTATCTACGCAGCGTTGCAATGTCGCTTCCGCGATCGGGGGCAGAACGTGCTCGTGGGCACGGTAGACGCCTATCCAGAATTGGACGATGTCCGGCGTCAGCTTCGGGGGACGCCCGTCCGGCGGGTGACCCTGATGCCGATGATGGTCGTCGCAGGCGATCATGTCAAGAACGATATGGCGGGCGCAGAGGCCGACAGTTGGAGGCGCGTTCTCGAAGCGGATGGATATGATGTGGATGTCGTGCTGAAGGGCCTGGGAGAGATGCCCGCATTCCAGGATATCTTTGTTCAGCACGCCCGTGAAGCCTCCGAATTCCCCATCTGGTTCGATTGATCGCCAGTGGATCAATCAGGAGACGACAGACCATTCTTTCAGTAACCCATCCTCCTACAACAAATCTTCCTTTTCACTCATCCCACACACGCTTATGGCACCCTACCAACATCCTATCGAAGCAGAATCCTTCCGGATCATCCTCTCGGAGCTGGGGCAACATGACTTCGACGCCAATCAACTTCCGGTTGTGTTGCGTGTGATTCATGCCACAGCTGATTTTGATTTCAAACAGACCTTGCGATTTTCCCCAGGCGCGGTCGAAGCGGGGATCGCGGCCTTACGCGATGGTTGCCATGTGGTCACCGATGTGAAGATGGTGGCGGCGGGCATCAGTCAGGGATTTGTTCGCCAACTAGGAGGTTCGGTGTTGGCGGTGATCGACTCGAATCCTGAGATCGCCCGGCTTGCCAAGGTGCATGGCACAACGCGGTCGACCATGGGCATGCGCATGAACAAAGATCGTTTGCAAGGCGCGGTGGTCGCCATCGGCAACGCCCCTACCGCGTTGCTCGAATTGATCCGTCTCGTGCAAGAGGAAGGGGTGCGCCCTGGTTTGATTGTGGGCGCGCCCGTGGGTTTCGTCAGCGCGGTGGAATCGAAGGATGCGCTCACCCGACTGGACGTTCCCTACATTACAGCCCTGGGGCGCAAAGGTGGCACTCCGGTGGCCGTGGCGATTGTGAACGCATTGCTACGACTGGCATTGTCATAGAGCCGATAGGCGAAAAGGATCGGCTTCAGTGACTTTGATCCAGGCCGAGCGCTCATTCCCTTCTCTTATGCCTCGCCGTTCCACTGCCAGACATCATCAAAAAGCTCATCTCCGCACCGGATTCACCACGAGCGCGTGTGCGGCAGGAGCCGCGCGCGCCGCGGTCCGGGCGTTGCTGGCGGAGGAACCCCAAACTGATGTCAGCATTCCTCTTCCGGGAAAAAGGACCGCCTCATTTGAGCTGGCTCGTTGCGAATTTGCAGGCGCCGGCGTTCGTGTTGGCATTGTGAAGGATGCTGGTGATGATCCTGATGTGACTCACGGCGCCGAAATTCAAGCTACTGTCCACTTTGTTGATGAGCCTGGTCTGCACTTCGAGGCGGGCGAAGGCGTGGGCGTGGTCACCCTACCCGGCCTGGAAATCCCTGTGGGGGACCCCTCTGTGAGTCCAGGCGCCCGTCGCATCATCCGCAAAGCGGTGGAAACGGAGCTGGGCGTGGAAGGGTTGCGTCGTCGCGGCGTGTACATTGTGCTGAGCGTGCCTCGAGGGGAAACCATCGCTAAAGATACCCTGAACCCGCGTTTGGGCGTGATGGGCGGCATCTCCATTTTGGGCACCACCGGGATCGTGCAACCCTTTTCTGAGGGCGCGTATCGTGGGTCCATTGTTGTAGAGATCAAAGCCGCTTTGCGCAATGGCGTCAACGCACTGGCTCTGACCACTGGGGATCGCAGTGAGCGTTATCTTATGAAGCTGCGGCCCGATTGGCCCGAGATCGCATTCATTCAGGTGGGAGATCATCTGGGATTTGGGTTGCGACGGGCCGCCAGGCTTGGAGCCAAACAGGTGACCATCTCTGGCATGATCGGCAAGTTGTCGAAGATCGCCCAAGGGCGCATGCACACCCACGTCAGCCAGGGCCTAATTGATATTCGATTTATCGCCTCTCAAGCTGCAACGTTGACGCCTGCACCCTCTCCTGAGCTCATGGCGAGGCTCCTGCAAGCGAATACAGCCCGCCATATTCAAATGATGCTGCGAAAAGCGGGCATTCCCGGTCTGGAACAGCGAATCGCTCGGCTTGCAGCCCGGCAAGCCGCCGACCACATCGAGCGCCGCATCCCTGTCGAGGTGTTTCTGTGGGACATTAAAGGCGATCTGTTGGCTTATGCCAGAGTTAAGTCGACATAAATTTTTGCAACGGCTTGATATGCATTCATTTCACCATCCATCGAGATCACGCAGAAGATCATGACTACGCTTCCTCCTATTTACGTACTCGGCCTGAGCGCTCGCGGCGCGGCCGATCTTTCCCCTCGTCAGCATACCCTCATTCGACAAGCGGATGTGCTTGTCGGTGGCCGACGACATCTGACCTATTTCCCCGATGCGCCCGGCGATAAATTGCCGATCCGAGGCGATCTGGATGCTCTTCTCGACCGAATGGCGGCATTGCATGCTGAGGGGAAAAGATTGGTGGTGCTGGCGTCGGGCGATCCGCTGTTTTACGGCATTGGCAAGAGGCTGGCAGCAAACTTTCCGGCGGAGGCCCTTCGTTTTGAGCCTGCGCCCACCGCGGTGCAACTGGCTTTCGCCGCTTTAAAGGAATCGTGGGATGACGCTGTGTTGCTTAGCGCTCATACCGGAGACATCGAGCGGCTGATTCCGCGCATCTTGTCCGCCCCCAAAGCCGCCATTCTCACCAATCGGTCTACGAACACGCCGGACGCCATTGCTCGCGCCCTGTTGGACGCGGGCATGGCGGGAGAGACGCGGGTGGCAGTGTGCGAAAATCTGGGTGGGGAGGATGAACGCATCGTACGCGTCAGTCTGGTCGAAGCAGCTCGCGCGACGTTTGCTCCCTTGAACGTGATGGTGATTTGGTCACAGGGTCCCCGCACCAAGCCTACAACCATGGGCCTGCCCGACGAGGCCTTTGCAACGCACAATCAGCTGATTACGAAGCGGGAGATCCGCATACTTACCCTGGTCGAGCTCGCGCTCTCCTCTGGGGAGGTGTTTTGGGATATTGGCGCGGGGAGCGGCTCGGTGGGCATTGAAGCCGCGCGGGCGTATCCCGACGTGCAGGTCTTTGCTGTCGAGAAACGGGCCCAACTCATCCCCATCATCCAGGAGAATCTGCGCCGATTCCCATGCCCCAACTACCATTTGCAGCATGGCGTGGCGCCCGCGGCGCTGGCCGATTGGCCGGATCCCGATGCGGTCTTTATCGGCGGCAGCGGGGGTAACATGCAACGCATTCTCGAGAGTGTGAAAGCGCGTTTGCGGCCTGGTGGACGCCTGGTGATCAATCTGGCCACCCTGGAAAGCGTCCCACCCCTCCTCGAGGCGCTGCCGGGAGCAAGACTCACGCATATTCAGATCAGCCGCGGCGTTCCCTTGCAAGACAAAACCCGCCTTCAGCCCCTGAATCCGGTCTTGATGATTGTCTGGCGCAAAGAGGAAAGCTGATTGCTTTGCCATCTGGAATGATCGTCACTTGCAGCGAAGCGGCTTGGCAAAAACACGCTCGTTTCATCTGAATTTTGACAGCGTTGGTCATCCATACACTCCATCTCTTCAATCAATACCATGAATACTCCGAAACTAAGCATTGTCGGCGTAGGGCCTGGCGAACCCGAACTTATCACGCTGAAAGGACTCAACGCCCTTACCTCTGCCGAGGTGATTTTCACGCCTGTTGCGGCCGAAGGCAAACCAAGCCTGGCATTAGGCATTGTCCAATCGTGGATTCGTCCCCATCAAGCCATCGTTCCTATCCTCATTCCCATGACACGTGATCAGGTCATGTTGGACACTGCCCATCAGCAGGCCGCTGAGACCATTGCACAAGAACTCTCCCCCGGTCGTTCAGGCGTTTACATTCTTTTGGGCGATCCCATGCTGTACGGCACATTCACCGCCATCGCGGAACGCCTGCGGAGCCTGGCGCCCAGTATCCGTCAGGAGATCATTCCCGGCGTCACCTCCATCAGCGCGGCGGCCGCGGCCACCGAAACCCCACTTGCCACCGGCTCTGAGCGATTGGCTATCCTGCCAGGGGTCCGAGAACAGTCAGCCATGGGATTGATGCGTTTGTTGGGGCAATTTCGCCAAATTGCCATCATGAAAGCGGGGCCAGCGTTGCCCAGGTTAATGGATGCCTTGCAAACCTTGGGGTTGGTGGAGGATGCGGTCTATGTGGAACGCCTGGGGTTGCCTGGTGAACTGATTGTTCGGGGAAATGAGTTGACCCGTTTGCCCCGAAAACGGCGCTCCTACCTTTCGCTGCTGCTCTTGCGCCAAAGGAAGTCAAGGCGCAAGTCTAAAAACCTCTGGCCCGAGGCAAAAACCTTTCCTGTGCATCTCATTCAATTGCAAAACAAACGGGTTGTTGTAGTCGGCGGAGGACCTGTGGGTGAACGTAAACTGAAAGCGTTGTTGGCGGCGGGAGCGCATCCAATGCTGATCAGCCCGGATGCCACGGATCAAATCCAGGCCTGGGTGAAGGAGGAACGAGTGCAATGGCGTCGTCGTTCCTATGTCCGCGATGATCTTAAAGGGGCACATTTGGCCTTTGCCGCCACCAACGATCGCTCACTTAACGCGACGATTGCCAGAGACGCCAGCGAGGAAGGGGTGTGGTGTAATGTCGCTGACGATCCACTACTAGGCGATTTCCACATGCCCGCGGTGCATCGTGAAGATGGCCTGGTGGTGAGCGTGGGAACCGAGGGGCAGGCGCCGGCGCGGGCGTCGGCCCTTCGCGACAGGATCGCCCAATGGTTGGCTTTGCTCCATGAAGACGCCCAACATCCCCATCATTCCAACTCCACCTCGCGGCATGCATGAGCCCATGACCACCCCCTTGCCCTCTTTCGAATCCGCACCGGTTTTTCCCAAAGGCGTCGTTTATTTGGTTGGCGCTGGCCCGGGCCGCGCGGATTTGATCACCGTGCGCGGCCTGCAGATCCTCCGTCAGGCGGATGTGGTTTTGTACGACCGGCTGATCGCGCCAGAGCTGTTGGATGCACTGCCCCCTCACGCTATTCGCATCTATGTGGGCAAAAAGATGCACCATCACGCGGTGCCTCAGAAGGACATTCAGCAAATGCTCATCCATTTCGCCAGGCAAGGCAAGCTGGTGGTGCGATTGAAAGGTGGGGATCCCTTTGTTTTCGGCAGAGGGGGCGAGGAAGCCCTGGCTCTGCGGGGGGCGGGCGTGCCCTTTGAGGTGGTGCCAGGGGTGAGTTCAGCGGTCGCCGCGCCCGCTTATGCCGGCGTGCCCGTCACCCATCGCGGCGTCGCGCGGGCGTTTGCTGTCATCACAGGGCATCAAGCCGCCACGCATGGCGGGGGGCCTGTAGATTGGTCGGCCTTCGCCAGTATCCCCACTTTGGTGATCCTGATGGGCGTGACTCGAGTGAAAGAGATCGTCGCGGGTTTGTTGGCGGCCGGGCGCGCCGAAGACACGCCGGCAATGGTTGTTGAATGGGCCACGACCGAACGGCAGCGTATTGTGCAGGCGCCACTGGGTGAACTGCCAGAAAAAATTGCCCTTGCAGACATCCGCAGCCCTGCCGTCATCGTGGTAGGCGAGGTTGTTTCCTTGGGCGAATGGTTGGCCTGGGCACCATTGGAAGCAGAAAAAGACGAGGAAGGAGGTGCTGGATCGAAAAAGTAGGATTTCTTACCAGATTTTAACGTAAGTTTAATCCCACTCTTCATTTATCGGTGGTTTTTCGGGCCATTTTTTTTGACCTTTATTGCGAGATTGTGTTAAGGTTTACTCAGAATAATTGAGATTTACTAAACTTTGAGCTTGAAGGTCCTTTTCTATTTCCCACAAGGCAGAACCATGATCATTCTTTGTCTCGGACTGAACCACCGCACGACGCCTCTGGCCTATCGGGAAGTTTTCTCCCTCGAGGGGGATGACGCTCGCCAGGCGATGATCGCACTCGCGGCCAAGCCTGCCATCGACGAGGCGGTTGTTTTATCTACATGTAATCGCATGGAATGGTATCTGGCAGCTGCCGATGGGGCAGCTGCCGCAAAAGCTGTTCATGCATTTCTTGAAAACAGAACTGGTTTTCCTTTCGAACAGCTGGAAGGCTACCTGTATCATTTCGAGGGACGACAGGCTGTGGAACACCTGATGCGCGTCGCGTCCGGATTGGACTCGATGGTGTTGGGGGAGCCACAGATTTTGGGACAGGTGCGTAGCGCTTATGATATGGGGTTGGCGACCCAAACCATTGGTCCGGCCTTGGCCGAACTCTTTCGTGATGCCATTGCCGTCGGTAAAAAGGCCAGGACGGAGACCGCGATCAGTCGCAATGCGGTCTCTATTGGCACTGTGGCCATGCAGCTTGTCGCAGCGCATACGAGCGCACAGGCGAAGCCTCGCTTGGCCGTCGTGGGCGCTGGCGAGATGGGCACACTGGTGGCGCAATACGCGTCTAAGCTCGGGCATGGCCATTTGCGCATACTCAACCGCACCTTGGAGCGTGCGGAACGTTTAGCACGCCAGACCCACGCTACGGCCCATCCATTGTCCCAACTCCCTGAAACCCTGGCTTGGGCCGACGCCGTAATCGTCGCTGCTCGGGGTGCAGATTATTTAGTGCAGGCAGACATGCTCAAGGAGGATCGCACAACCCCGTTATTGTTGCTCGACCTGTCTGTGCCACGCGCCATCGATCCTGCTTTGGCGGAGCATCCCGGCGTGCAATTGTTTGTGTTGGACGATCTTCAACAGGTCGTGCAACGGAACCTGGCCGAGCGCCAGGCCGCCATCCCCCAGGTGGAAGCACTGATCGCGGAAGGTGTGCAGAATTATATGAGCTGGCTACAGGGCAGAGAGGTGCTTCCCGTGTTGGTGGGGATGCGACGAAAGGCTAACGATCTGGCTCGCGCCGAGCTGGAGCTTGCCCTTCGCAAACTGCCCACCGACGATCCTGCGGTGGCTGACCAGATGACCAGGCTCGCCCACCGTCTGGTCAACAAATTGCTGCACGAACCCACCATCCGTTTGAAGGAACAGGCGGCTCAAGGCCGAGCTGAACCCTATGCCCAGGCGCTCTCCGAACTTTTCGCCCTGGAAACCGCCCGGGAATGAGCGGCCGAGTTCTCGTTCATGCCCCCTGTCACCCCTGAAAATTGTATTTATCGATATCATTCCGATTCTGGAATAAATTCACCCCCACAAAACCGGCATTGCTACCTATGTCTTCTATTTCTCGCCCCCTGATTTTTGCCACCCGACCTTCGGCCCTGGCCCGCTGGCAGACCGAGTACGTCATAAGCCTGCTGCAGGCAGCCCATCCATCCATAGCCTTTGAAACCCTGGTGATTACCACCAAGGGCGATCGGATTCTCGACAAACCCTTGCCGGTGATTGGCGGCAAGGGCCTTTTTACGGCCGAATTAGAGCGCGCCCTGCATGAAGGTCAAGTTGATGCGGCGGTGCATTCGCTCAAGGACCTGCCCGTGGATGACTCGCCGGGCTTGACCATAGGGCTGACGCCTGCTCGAGCCGATGTCCGGGACGTGCTCATTTGTCCTGCAGGATACACCCTGGAGGACTTGCCGACGGGGGCGGTGGTGGGCACTTCCAGTTTGCGGCGCGCCGCCCAATTGCGCGCGCACCGCCCAGATCTCGACATACAACCGATTCGCGGCAATGTCGACACCCGCATCAGAAAGGCGCGCGAAGGACAATACGACGCCATTATCCTCGCCGCCGCTGGCGTGACGCGCCTGGGGTTGCAGGAGTATGTCACCCAGTATTTGCCTTTAGATGTCATGTTGCCGGCGCCTGGGCAGGGCGTTTTAGGCGTGCAATGTCGTGCCGATGATGAGGTTACCCTGGAAGCTTTGGCGGCAGTGGAAGATGCCAGCGCTCGCGCGGCCGCCTGGGCCGAACGAGCTTTTCTTGCCGGCCTGGGCGGTGGCTGCTCCATTCCCG
This sequence comes from Anaerolineales bacterium, assembly GCA_015485245.1. Lineage (GTDB taxonomy): Bacteria > Chloroflexota > Anaerolineae > Anaerolineales > UBA11858 > J130. The sequence continues at coordinate 10,267 of WFTY01000053.1, forward strand.
TCGCCGCCTATGCCGAAAAGCATGGCGACACCATCCACCTGCGCGGGCTGGTCGCCTCTCCCGATGGGCGTCAGATATTGCGCGTGGAAGGTGAAGGCGCAGATCCCTGGCAGCTGGGGCAATCCTTGGCAGAGGAAGCCCTTGCCAGGGGCGCCGCTCAAATCTTGGCAAGCGCGTAAATCGCCCTTTTGCCGCGGCTCGAATCGCACCAGGCTTCATTTCATCCCCCATTCAACACACTTCTAATCTTATGACGCCCACAATCGCAGTGACTCGAGCCGTTCATCAGGCTGCAGAAATGATCAACCTCCTGAAAAAAGCAGGCGCAAACGTATTGCATTATCCTGCCATTGCTATCTCTCCTCCAGAAAACCCTCGAGA
>WFTY01000054.1 GCA_015485245.1 Anaerolineales bacterium
CTCTGCGACCCGTCAGCGCCTTCAGCCTGGGGTGTTGCGGGTGCTGGCGCGCGTTCAGGGGGAAGAAGCCGTCCTGGATTTGGGGTGCGGCAACGGCGAATTGGGGCGCGAGCTGGCCCTCCGTGGTCACCGCGGGCCTTACCTGGGCGTGGATTTCAGCGCCGGTTTGCTGGCCAACGTCTCCTTGGGGGAGGCGATGCCCCCGAATATTCAATTTGCGGTTGTGGATATCAGCCGACCCGACTGGACGGCTTCGATTCGGGGAAGATTTGAGCTTATTCTGGCGTTTGCTGTGTTGCACCACATTCCTGGAGACGAGAATCGCCTTCAACTGTTGAGAACCGTGCGCGATTTACTCCTGCCGGGAGGTCTGTTCATCCATTCCAACTGGCAGTTTCTGAACAGTCGACGCCTGCGGGCGCGCATCCAGCCCTGGGAGGCTATCGGCCTGAGTGCGGCGCAGGTGGATGCCGGTGATTATCTGCTGGATTGGCGCCGCGGCGGGTATGGGTTGCGATACGTGCACCATTTCAGCGAGGATGAACTGCGCTCGCTGGCGGCCGCAAGTGGGTTTGGTGTGATAGAGAGCTTTTATTCTGATGGGCGGGAAGGCAATCTGGGGCTGTATCAGGTTTGGGAGAGACCTCAGGCGGCTGTTTCTTGAACTCACTTGACCTTTAGTTGCTCAATTCCGTTCCAGTCTGCCGGTACCCCGTTTGCCAGATAAAATCCCGATCGCTGGAGATAAATTTGCGCCACCTTGTCTCCGGGGTTTTGTTTCAGCACGCTGTTGAAAGCCACGCTCGCCTCGGCGAACTGGCGGCGGTAATAGAGTTCCAGGCCGCTTTCAAAATCGGATAGGGTGAGCCGTTTGTTTTTGAAGCCTTCAGGAGCATCGCTGTCAAAGACTTCGTAAACGTTCATCGTCCCCATGCGCCCCACCGCTTTCACCCGGTCAATGAAGCGGAAGTGATACTTGCCAGAATCCTGGACGGCTTGCATCGTCCCCTGACAGACGGCGATCTTAATGTCGTATTGTTTGGTCAACCCTTCCAGGCGCGAGGCTACGTTGACGACGTCGGAGATCACAGTGCCCTGGATGCGCTCTGCTTCGCCGAGCATCCCCAACATGACCTTGCCGGTGTTGATGCCGATGCCGATTTTGATGCGCGGCAGGGCGCGCTTTTCCAGCCCCTGGTTGTAAACCTCCACCGCCGATTGCATATCGACGGCGGCCTGGATGGCGTTTTCTGGCGATTCTGGGAAGACGGCCATCACTCCATCCCCCAGGTATTTATCCACAAAACCGTGATTGTCGCGGATGATCGGACTGACGAGGCCGAGGTAGTCGTTCAGGTAGCGGAAGCTTTCCTGGGGGGACAGTCGCTCCGAGAGGGCGGTGAAGCCGCGAATATCAGAAAACATCACCGCCATTTCTCCCTGCACATGATCGCCTGGTTCGATCTCGGTAAGGCTCTTTTTCCCCAGGTGTTCCAGCAGGGCTTTGGGCACGAAGCGTTCCAGCGATCGGTTGAGCTGCGTCAATTCAGCGGTGCGCTCGCGGACGCGTGCTTCCAGTTCTTCGTTGAGGCGTTGAAGCTGGGTCTGCATTCGGCGCAGGGACAGGTGAGTCGCCACGCGCGCCAGTACCTCTTCAAGCTGGAAGGGCTTGGTGATGTAATCCACCCCTCCGGCCTGGAACGCCCGAACTTTGTCCATCACTTCATCGAGGGCGCTGATAAAGATGATTGGGATGGCGCGGCTGACTGCATTGGCCTGCAATTGCTCGGCGACGGCATAGCCGTCCATCCCCGGCATGTTGATGTCTAAGAGGATCAAATCGGGCGGCGATGCCTGCACGGCCTGCAGCGCCAGTTCGCCGCTGGGCACCGGGCGCACAAGGAAGCCTTGTTCGGAGAGCATCCCGGCCAGAAGCCGCAAGTTGGCTGGCGTGTCGTCCACAAGCAGGATGTTACCGATGATCTCTTGCCCGTTGCTCATGGCGTCATTTCCCTGGCCGCGCGGATCGCCCGGCTGATTTTGTGGTACTGAAATTCGCTGGCGAAATCTGCGAAGGCGGAAGCCGCCTGCGGGTTGTAGTCGCGCACTGCTGCGATCAGCGCTTCGATCTGCTTCATGTCTGCCCGGATGGCCGCGAGGTTGAGTTCGTTCAGCAGCTCGGCGGGGATGGTTTTGAGCGCGCGCGAGGAGAAGGCCGCTTTCTCTTGTGGCGATGGAGTTGTGGCCGTTTCCGCGTAAAGGAGTTTCACATCCAGGTGCTGGCTGAGTTTCTCGTAGATCTGCCTGGCCTGGTACGGCTTGCGGATGAAATCGTCGGCGCCCGCGGCCAGGATATTGGCGCGATCCTCGTCAAAAGCGCTGGCCGTGATGGCAATCATGATCGTCTCGTCTCCGCCGGGGGATGAGCGGATGCGGCGCAGTGCTTCGTAGCCGTCCATCCCGGGCATTTGGATGTCCATCCAGATCAGGTGAGGCTTCCAGGTGCGCCACAGTTCAATGGTTTCGCGGCCGTTCTCCGCGCAACGGATGTCAAAGCCCAGCGGTTCGAGCAGCTCTATCAGCAATTGGCGGCTGGCATGATGATCTTCGGCGATCAGCACGCGGTGGGACAAGGGAGCGCCTTTGACACCGACCACCTCGCGGTGCGCGGCTTTGTCGCGCTGCTCGTCATCCAAAGCTGCTTGGATGGGGATCTCGAAGGCGAACACCGAGCCGACGCCAGGCTCGCTGGTCACGGAAATTTCTCCGCCCATCAGGTGGACGAATTGCCGTGTGAGCGCCAGTCCCAGTCCGGTTCCCTCCGCTGCCTGAGGCCCGGAGACGGCCTGCACGAAGGCGTCAAAGATAGAATCGAGCTGATCTGGGGGAATGCCTATGCCGGTGTCTTCTACCTCGAACCGCAGGCGCTTGGCGGTGAGTTCAGGAGGGCAGCCAACCCGCAGCACCACCTCGCCGTGATCGGTAAACTTGACGGCGTTGCTTAACAGGTTGAGCAACACTTGGCGTAGTTTGCCTTCGTCGGCCCGGATGATGGCCGGAACGGCAGGCGGTACCTCAGCCCGGATGCGGACGCCCTTATCCCTGGCTTTGAGCGTGAGCATGTTAATCAGATCGTTGAGCAGGGCGTGCAGGTTGAAGCTGGTTTCCTCCAGGCTCATGCGCCCGGCTTCGATTTTCGACATCTCCAGCACGTTGTTAATCAGCGCCAGCAGATGTTGACCGCTGCGGTTGATGATGTCAATTTGCCTGCGCTGCCGGGCTCCCAGGGTTGGATCGCGGTGTAGCAACTGGGTGAATCCCAGAATGGCGTTCAGCGGCGTGCGCAGTTCGTGACTCATGTTGGCGAGGAAAGCGCTCTTGGCGCGGTTGGCGGATTCGGCCTCTTCTTTGGCTTTCTGCAAAGCCTGTTCAAACAAGATGTGGTCGGTGATATCTCTGGCTGCTCCCAGCAGGTGGTGGACGCGCTCCTGCCCTTCATTGAGGATCGCGCTGCGGTGATCTTCCAGCCAACGCACCGCGCCTGCTTTGTTGATGATGCGATAGATAGCCACATCCGCGCCACCGGAGGCGATCAGGCGGTCGCGTTGTTGCTGGTACTCATCCCGGTCATCGGGGTGGACGATGCTGGGCCAGCCGCCGTGGGTCGCTAATTCGTCGGGGGTGTATCCGGTTAGCGGGAAAAAGGCCTCCGTCGCCCAGTCCAGCGTGATGTCGCCGTCTTCAGAAATGCGCACGCTGTAAATATAATCCGAGGTCAGCTCCGAGGTGGAGCGATAGCGCTCTTCGCTTTCCTGCAGCCCGCGCAGCAGCTTGCCGACCTGCTCGGCCATTTTGTCGAAGCTGGAAGCCAGGATGCCGATTTCATCGCTGGAATTGATATCCGAGCGCACGTCCAGATCGCCTTCTGTAAACCGCATGACGGTGTGGGTCAGGTTCAGGATGGGACGTCCGAGCATCTGGCCGACGGCGAAAGCCGAGAGCACTGCCCCGGCTGCGATGAAGGCGGCCACCAGCAGTGTGGTGCGAGTTTGGGCTTTCACCGGCGCCAGGAAGATCTCTCGTGGTTGGAAAAACGCCACCAGCCAGGGTTGGGTTTTCATTTCGGCAAGGGCCACCTGATTGACCAGCTCGCCGGTCGCCACATCTTCCGCCTCAAAGAAGCGTTGCGTCTCTGGGTTGGAGAGGTGCTCGTTAAGTTCGTCCAATTGCAGGATAAAAATGTCCTCGTCCGGCAGGTGTGGCAGGCGGTTTTCGGCGCGCAGACGGGCGGTTTCCTCGGCCGGTAGGCGGATGATGGGGAGGAAATTGACCTCCGGCGCGGTGCCGTGCGCCAGGTGGATGTGTTGCTCATCGAACAGCACGCCAAAAGACCCCGATCCGGCCAGGTCGTTTTTGTCCTCCAACAGGGCTTGCAAGACGGCGGCGCTGTAGCGCAGCCGCAGCACGCCGAGGAGTTCCCCGGAATCTGAGAGAATAGGGCTGCTGAAATACAGGTAGGCTTCGCCGCTATCTGGATGAAACTGTACCGGGGAGGCATACGCCCCTGGTGGCGAAGTGCTGTTTATAAAAAATTGAAAATAACCCCTATCTGATTTGTCCGCGCCCATGTCGGCCATCAGGGTGTCCACTACCACTTTCCCTTCCGCGTCCAGGATGGCGTAAGAGGATATAAAGGCATTTTTCGTGCTGATCGCCCGGAGCAGGGCCAGCACGCTTTCTTCAACGTCGTCGTCTTGCTTGCCGATGCGGTGCAGCGTAAGGTAATCTTTCAGCACCGGTAACTGGGCTTCGGTGCGAATGGCGTTTAGGTTAGCGGTGAAAAAGGTGTCCAGGCTGGCGGCAGTCTGCGAAGCGACGGCAAAAAGCGCCTGATTGGCGTCCGCGATCAGGGCTTCCTGGGCGTTGCGCCCGTTCAAGAAAGCCAGGAAGGTCATGGGCGTCAGGGCGACCAGCACAAAGGCGGTGATCAGCTTTGCCCGCATGGTTAAAGACCAGCGGCCGGTCTTTTCTTGTTGGGGATTTTTCTGTTGCTGGCGCATGCGATTCCTTCAAGGCTTACGCTTCTGGTCGGCGTTCGCCCACAGGTGCGCAGCGTTAGCCTCTTTTTCTTTATGCGGGTTAAGACTTCCGTAGCCAGTGATTTCTTACTGACCAAACTTTACTCGGCGGTCACAAGTTCCCCCAAAAAGCCCAGTTCAAGCAACGAGGCCAGCACTTTTTCCTCCGCGCCGCGCTTGACCAGTACCGCTGCCGGGCCTAATGGCTCTCCCAGAAAGCGCGCTGCCCGGGAGCTGCGTAGCGCCTTGAGCACTTCCGGGGAGGCCACTTGCAGCAGGGAGGCCGTTTGCAGGCGCGCCGCGGTCCCCTGTTGCGCCCAGCGCTTCAGCGCAGCTACGAGGTTGGGAGGAATGTTTGATGCGTGGCGTTCCAGGAGGGTCAGCAGGTGGCTGGGCTTCAGCCCCTGGGATTGCGCCTGCTCCAGTGAGCGCGCGGTGATGCGGTATCGGTATTCATGGGGTGTGCTGCCTTCCCACCGGCAAAAGCGGGCGATTTGATAGCGCACCGGGCGCGGGGCGCGAGGCGGGGCGCTCAGGCGTCCGTCTGAGCGCAGGTGCAGCAGCGCGTCCTCCGGGCGAGCGGGGATTTCCTCTCCAGCGAGCAGCGCGTCCCAGTGGCGAGCGCGGCGAAAAGCGGTGGCTTGTGTGGGGGAGGCCCCTTCCTGCGGAAACGCCAGGTCTACGAAGCCGAGCCAGTGCAACGGCCCGCTGACCAGATAGCGGAGTAGCGCCCCGTCCACCTCGTCCCAGTGCTCGAAGCCGCGCAGGAATTCGCCGCTCTCCGCCTGACGAATGAACCAGGAATCGTAATCTCCCCCCGGACGCTGAAAATCAGGGTGGCGGCTGCGGATATCGGCGATGCACGCCGAGAGACTCCACCAGGTCTCCGCGGGAAGATGTTTGATTTTCTGGAGGATAAAGCCGCGCGTCGC
>WFTY01000055.1 GCA_015485245.1 Anaerolineales bacterium
GATAATCAAAAGTGCACCAGGAGTAGGGCGAAGGAAAGGGGTAGGCTCTCCCCGCGACATGCAGGGTAAGCGTGCTGTGCCGGGCGAGCACGGCCTCTTCCGCCCTCCAATACTGCAGCACCGGGAGTGGCGTGCCGCACGCCGAGGTCTGGCCGCTGCCGATCGGTTTACGATCGAGCAACAACACGCGGCATCCCTTCAACTGGCTGGCAACCGCCAGACCGGCAAAACTGGCTCCCGCGATGACCACGTCATAGTATTCCACGGAAGGATCGGTTTTCCTCTTGGTAGACATTTTCAATCCTGACTCTAAAAAAGGCCCGATGCGCCACAGAGTGCGCCGAGAGCGAAGTGTGAGGCTGTCTTCCTGATCTCACACTTCGCTCAATGCAACTGCGCTCAACGCGCCTTGCGCGCGGCACTACTCGCCGTCACCCCTGGACAGAAAGTAGTTGTATAGCGGGACGAACACTACGGCGATGTAGGCTCCAGCCACGAAACTTTCCACCAGCCCCAGGAAAAAGCTGCCCCAGGTGAGCAACGTAAACCCGGGCAAGATTTGCGGCCAGAAATCCTGCATCACCCACCAGTTGGGGAACCACAGGCCAAACAGCATGTCCAGGGCAAAGGTCAGTGAGACCAGTATGCCGCTGGCCCAAAAGGCCGGCCAAAAACTCAGTTTGTGCTTCATCGCTTAACTCCTTTTCACAAATATCTACCCAACCCGGAAAAGCAAAATGGCTATAGCCACCACCTCCTCTCCAATAACAACTCAGGCAGGCGTGATCTGGGTCGGCTCAAAACGAGCGCGCTGGATCGGGTTTCCCGTATCCACCCAGACCTCGCCATCCTTCAATACGACCGGGAAGAGGTCAAGAGGCCGAGGCGCCGGCCCACTGAGCACCTCCCCCACCTTGTTGTAAATCGAGCCGTGGCAGGGACAATGAAACCGATCTTCATCGTCCACCCAGGGGACAGCACAGCCGAGGTGTGTGCAACGATGCCACATCGCCAGCAAGCCCTTTTCCGTCCGCAAGATATAAAACCGACCAGCCAGAACATGAGTGATCTCGCCAATCGGAAACTCTTCAATCTTGCCAGCATAGACCATTCCGCCATAGCCACCTTTCGCAGAAGCAGAAGGCTTGAGAAACCTGAGCACCGCAACGCCCCATTGGCTCAGCAACACCGTCAGGCTGCTGACAAAAGCAAGGTTGAGAAACGAACGTCGGGACAGGCGTCCCCCGCCATCCTCAGACGAGACAACTTTTTCTTCTTGCATACCAGTCCTCCAATAAAGCCCTATGGCTAAAGCGCACGGTAGTGAACCAGTTCTACTTCCGGCCGCGATCGCAGGTAACGCTCCAACCGATGCCGCCGACGGCAATCTACGGTGATCAGCACGCGACGTCCTGGATCCCGATGGATGGCGGCGAGAATGTTGTTCACCATGGCCTGATTGGCCTGATCCCAGGTCCGCTGTACTTCCGGGCCGCAGACCCAGGCCGTCAGCGAGCACACACCGTCGCACACCCATCCAAAAAGGCCCGAATTAATCGCTCGCGGCCCGTTGGCCAGGCGCTGCATCAAACGAAGCTGGCCGGTCAACAGGCGCACCAACCACCTGCGCAGGCCAAGCAAACGCCCTTCGCTGGGAGCAAAGAGATCCGGCTGATGCCAGCTGCTGACCGGCACGACGATGATATTCGTGCGGCGGGAGAGGGGCAACAAAGCATCGCGATATTCCGGCAACATGGCGTTCAAATCATCCTTCTTCCAGTCATCAGGATGAATCTCCGCACAGAGCAAATCGGGCTTCAGCTCCCGCACCAGGCGACGAAGGGCACGCAAGTCGTATTTGATCGGCTTCCGATGCAGCTCCGCCAGCGTACCCAAAACCGCCACGCGGCTCCTGACGACAACAAATGGTTTTTCAATGCTCACATCTTGAGTATAGGTGTTCATAGACATGCTCACAAGCGCAAGATTGCGGGGTAGGGTATGCGCAGGGCTACTGATTTTCAACAGGCTTAAGTCCGGCGGGCTGATTGGCAAACCAGCCCTCTCGCACCGCAATCAACGCAGCCTCAATGCGTGAGTGCACCCCCAATTTGGCATAGATGTGAGAGAGGTGCGTTTGAACCGTCCGTACGCTGATAAAGAGTTCCTGGGCAATATCACGATCGCACAGACCGCGCGCCAGATAGCTCAACACTTCACGCTCGCGCGGGGAAAGGGCGTCCAGAGCCACCGGCCCGGCAGCCTGCTCCTGAGCCGACAAATGCGTCAGCAGGTTCAACAGAATTGTGGGATGTATGGCGCGTTCGCCGCGCCCCACAGAATAAACCGCTCGGACGAGTTCGTCCACGCTGGCATCCGTCGGCATGTAACCCGAAATCCCCGCCTGCAACAACGCCTGAACGATCTCAGGAGAAACCGCACCCGACACTACCAGCAAAGGCAACGAAGGCCAGTGAAGGCGAAAATCTTGCACAGCCGCGAGACAGTTCCCGGCGGCCGAAAAGAGCACCACCACATCCGGGCGCTCATGCACCATCACCGCCAGCGCCCTGTTCACATCCGGCACGGCGGCGATAACATCCATGTCTTCCTCGTCCACCAACATCAGGCACAATCCCTCGCGGATCAGGCGTTGCGGGCAAATGACGACGACACGATTTTCGGCCATAGTTCTTGCTCAGTAGTGTCCCAATGTCCAACGATCCCCCTGAAGAGGGATAGCAGTCTCCCAACCCAAACGTTGCTGAATCGCTCGTTGCAGGGCCTGGGCTGAGGCAAGCTCCCCATGCACAATGAACGTCCGGGCAGGAGGTTGGCAAAAAGCGGATAACCAGCGTAGAATCTCCGCCTCGTCAGCATGCCCGCTGAGCGCGTCCACGCGAGCGATCTGCGCCCGGACAGGGATTGATTCACCATGAATTCGAATGCTCTGCGCACCCTCTAGCAAACGCCGACCGCGGCTCCCCTCCGCCTGATAGCCCACAAAAAGCACCGCGTTGCTCTCATCGGGCAAACGCCATTTCAGATGATGCAGTATTCGCCCACCGGTGCACATCCCGCTGGCAGAGAGGATGATCGCCGGGCCAGGCATAGTGTTGAGCCGCTTCGATTCTTCAACATCGCGGACAAAATGCGTCGTACTGCAACGCAACGGGCACTGGTGTTCATCCATCAACAGATTGACATCCAGGTTGTGATCATCCCCAAAGCGACAATAAATATGACTCGCCTCCACCGCCATCGGGCTGTCAATGTAGACCGGCAGGCGAGGAACGCGCTGCTGATCTTCAAGCTGGCGGATGTGATACAACACCTGCTGGGTGCGCCCTACCGCGAAGGCCGGGATCAACAGAACACCCTGGCGCTCCGTGACGCCCCAGATGAGGTTCTCCAGGGTGGCCTGGATCGGCGTTTCGGCATGCAGACGGCCGCCATACGTCGATTCCACCACCAGATAATCCGCCTGCCAGGCCGGGTGAGGATCAGCCATGACCGCCTGCCCATAGCGCCCCAGGTCGCCGGAAAAGACCACCGTCTTCCCTCCTCCAGAGGAAGAAAGCTCCACCTGCAGCCAGGCCGATCCTAAAATATGGCCGGCAGGCCACCAGGTGACGCTGAGGGCATCCAGATCAAGAGGAAAGCGGAAGGGCACCGGCTGCAGCATCGCCAGCGCCAGGTTGGCGTCCGCGGCAGTGAACAGCGGCAGCGCCGGCTTATGGCGGCTGTAGCCTTTTTTGTTGGCGTAAGCGGCATCCTGCTCCTGCAAGTATGCTGCATCGGGGAGCAGGATTTCCAACAACGAACAGGTCGCCTCGCTGGCGTAAATCGGGCCGCGAAAGCCTTCACGCACCAGGCGCGGCAGATAGCCGCTGTGGTCAATATGCGCGTGGGTGAGCAGGATGGCGTCGATTTGATCGGGCGGGAAAGGGAACGGCTCCCAATTCTTCTGTTTAAGCGCCCGGCCGCCCTGGAACAGACCGCAATCAATCAGGTAGTGCTGACCGTCAACTTCAAGGAGGTGGCGGGAACCTGTAACGGTTCCCGCCGCCCCCAGAAAAGATAAGTGGATTTTCACTGCTTCCCTTTCTTCAGCAGCCAGAAACCGCCAACCCCGCCGAGCAAGATAAGAGCGCCGACAAACAGCCAGTCACCCGTCGTCCGGGTGCGCTCCAGCGCCAGCGGTTCCGCTGAAGGCCGGTCAGCTGCCGCGGCTACGTCTCCATCCTGTTCCGCCGATGAGGCCAGGACGGTGATTTCCACATTAACGCTCTCGCCCTCCCTGGAAACAGCCTGCAGGGTGTACAACCCCGGCGCTGCCTCGGCAGGAATGGTCACCTGGACGGAAAAACCCTCGCCAGAGACACTGACCTCCCCCAGATCAAAGGTATCGAACATCCCTTCCAGGGTGAGGGCAAAGACTTCGCCATCTTCCATCTCGGCGCCCGTGATGGTGACCTCGCCCCCCGCCGCCACAGTAGAAGGTTCCACGGTCAGCTCAGGCTCTCCGTGAGCCAACCCGCGGGTGGTTGACAAAAACGTCGCCGCGGACAACAACACAACGATCCACAGTTTCTTACCACGCATGGTATACCTCCAAATTTACAAATGAGCTGCAACAGGTTGCAGCCAGGCAAACACGCCGCTGACCACAAAGGCCACCAGGAGCACCCCGGCAACAATCAACAAGCCTTTTCGCCGGGCCGGGCTCATAAACGGGCTCCGATCGATGAACGGCACCAACGCCAGCAATCCACCCAACACCACGGGCGTAAGCGTCAGGGCACGCACACCAAACCACTCTTCCAGCGGAAATAGCCACAGGAACATCCACCAC
>WFTY01000056.1 GCA_015485245.1 Anaerolineales bacterium
CAGAAATACCAGCAAAGCGAGCACCCTCCCTTCCAAGCCCCACGGCGCGCAGCTTCAACCCAAACGCTGTTCGGGCCAGGATAAACCAGACGAGCGCCGCCACCAGCAAGGCAATCAAGAAGCCCACATGTAGCCGCGAACGGGCGACCAGCTGCGGCAAGCGAGCGGCTTCGGCGATCTCCGGCGACTGCGGCCACCCGGATTGAGGATCGCGCCAGGGGCCATTCAACACCGCGCTGACAACGAACAGGATGATCGAATTGGTCAACAAGGTGGTGACGACCTCATCCACCTTCCAATAAACCCGCAACAACGCGGGGATCAACGCCCAGAGCAAGCCAGCGAAGAAACCGCCAGCCAGCATAAGGAGGATGGCCAAGAACACCGGCGTACCCGCCAGCTTCGTCCCCAGCCAGGCCGCAGCCATCGCGCCGGCGTAAAGCTGGCCCTCCGCACCGATGTTGTAATAGCCGCTCACAAACGCCACGGTGACCGAAATCCCTGTGAGGATCAACGGCGTGGATTTGACCAACACCTCCAGAAAGCTCACCCGATTGGAAAGCGGCTCAATCAGAAAATAGTAATACGCCTCAAAGGGATTGGCGCGCCCCCAGAGGATCAACCCCGAGGTCAGCACAAAAGTGATCGCCAGCGTGATCAACGGGATCAGCGAACGGAACCACAACGGCGCGCCGGTTTTTTCCAGTCTAAACTTCGGCAGGGGCATGATTCTCTTCCTTGACCGCGCCCGACATCCACAGGCCGAGGCGCTCGATATCCGCTTCCTCCACCGACACCACTCCGACGATCTCGCCTTCGTAGATCACCGCGATCCGATCGGAGAGGGCCAGAATTTCATCCAGGTCTTCTGAAATCAACAACACCGCCGCGCCGCGCTCGCGCTGCGCCAGCAATTGCTGGTGGACATACTCCGTAGCTCCCACGTCCAGGCCGCGCGTCGGCTGGGGGGCGATAATCAGATCGGGCTGATTGGCCAGCACGCGCGCCAGCAACACTTTTTGCAAATTGCCCCCCGAAAGCGTGCGCGCTTTATCTTCCGGGCGGGCCTTGATTTGAAATTGAGCGATCAACTCCTGCGCGTACTGCCCGATGGCTTTGCGATCCAACACACCATAACGCGTGAAACGCGGCAACACTTCCATCACCAGATTATCCGCCACCGAAAGCTCACCCACCACGCCGGCATGGCGATCTTCAGGAATGCGCCCCACCCCCGCGGCGGACATCTCCGCAGGCGAGGCGCCGCGCATCTCCCGCCCATTGACGCGCAAACTTCCGGCGGTAGGCTGACGGATGCCGCAAAGAGTCTCCGCCAATTCCTTCTGTCCATTGCCGCCCACGCCGGCGATGCCCAACACTTCACCGCCGTACACCGCGAGGGATATATTCTTCAACGCCGGCAGACCGAGGTCATCGCTGGCGCACAACCCGCTCACCTGCAACACCGGCTGGGCGCTGTGTTCATGTTTCCCCTGGCGAGTGACGCCAAACGTCTCGCGCCCCACCATCATGCGAGCCAGTTCCGCAGGCGTCGTCGTCGCGGTATCCATCGTGGCAATCGCCTGGCCGTCCCGCAGCACAGTCACCCGATCGCTGATCGCCATCACTTCGTTCAGTTTATGCGAGATAAAGACGACCGATATACCTTGCTGGCGCAAACCACGCAAGGTTTCGAACAGCGCATCAACTTCCTGAGGGATGAGCACCGCGGTGGGTTCGTCGAGGATCAGCACGCGCGCCTGGCGAAACAGGGCTTTGAGAATTTCCACACGCTGACGCTGCCCCACAGAAAGGTGGCGCACCTGTGCCCGCGGATCAATGGCGATGCCAAAGCGTTCGGCCGCGGCAGCGACCTCATCCTCTACCGCCTTCATATCCAGGTTGACGCTCTCGCGATACCCCATGATCACGTTCTCCGCAACGCTGAAGGGGGGCACCAGGGCGAAGTGCTGCGTCACCATGCCGATACCCAGCGCGATGGCATCGCGCGGCGAGTGGATCTGCACCAACTGGCCTTCCATCCAGATTTCGCCGCTATCGGCGCGGTAGAGGCCATAGAGAATACGCATCAGCGTGGTTTTTCCGGCGCCGTTCTCGCCCAGCAGGGCATGTATCTCGCCCTGCCGCAGGTCAAAATCTACCTGATGGTTGGCGACCACCTCCCCAAACCGCTTGGTAATCGCCTTCATTGCGACGATATGCATACGCGCTCCCAAAAAAAGAAAAGCGGGCATGGCCCCTGAAGGGGTCATGCCCAAAAGCCAGCTAGTTCGAGCCAGCCGGCGCGGCTTCGTCGATGTCCACGCGGAAGAGGCCCTTCAGAATTTCTTCCTGGCGCTGCTGCACCAGATCAAGTATATCCTGCGGGATCTTCGCGTCCATGCCGTGGTAGGGGGCCAGCGAAGCGCCGCCCTTGCCCATCATGCTGAAGTCTTTCAGATCCTGCGAGGTAAAGGTGCCGCCCTTGACTTGCTCAATGACGTACTCCACCGTGGGGGTCATGTTCCACACCGGGCCAGTGAGCACGTGATCCGGGCCGAGGTCGTACTGGTCGCTCATGTTACCAAAGGCGAAGAGATCATTCTCCACCGCCGCCTCAATCACGCCAAAGCGTTCCGCGAAGAGCACATCCGCCCCGGCATCGATCTGAGAGAGCGCGGCTTCTTTGGCCGCCGCCGGATCAAACCAGCTATTGATGAAGGTCACCAGCACCGTGGCATCGGGGTTGACTTCTTTGACGCCCTGGATAAAAGCGTTGATGATGCGGTTGACCTCGGGGACAGGATGTCCACCGACTACGCCGATCACGTTGCTCTCGGTCACGCCGCCAGCAATCAGCCCGCTCAGGTAAGCCGGTTCGTGAATCCAGTTATCAAAGACAGCGAAGTTATCTCCCGCCGGGCCAAAGCCAGAGCCAAACACAAAGGCGATTTCCGGGTAATCCGCGGCCACACGTCGCACCGCTTCTTCGTTGCCGAAAGCGTCACCGAAGATGGCGTCAGGCTTCTTCTGCTCGGCGACCTCGCGCAGCACGCGCTCCATATCGCCGGAATAGCCGATATCGTCGGTGTACTCATAGGTGATCTTGCCTTCATCGGCGGCTTTCTGCAACGCCTCGTGGATCACACCATCCCAGGGCTCTTCGATTGGGGTGGCAAACGCAGCATAGAAGAAAGGCACATCGGACTCTCCTCCAGCCGGTTCTGCGGCCTGTTGCGGAGCACAGGCTGCCGCCAACACCAGCAGCAACGCCACAACCAGGAAAATGGGGAACCGTTTGATAGACATCTTTTCCTCCTGTCTTGTAAAAACGAATGGAATCACCAATGGAAATTGTTTGCTCCGAAACACCTCCTTTCTTTCAGGTTCAACGCGTCGTCTGTTGGGGCAAGCAGCAAGGTCGTCAGTGATGCACCTGATGTGCATTTAGGGCAGGTCGCATCTTTCTCGACCTGCCCCAGCCATCAAGATTTTACACCGTCACATCGTCGGGGAGACGCATGGTTTCGTTGGCCTTGATGATCTCCTCCGGCACATCGAAGTTCAGGTCTGCGCCAACCATCTGGCGGACGTAATCCTTCACCGCGGCGTCCCAGTATTCCTTGGTGACGTAGTAAACGCGCGCGCCGCCAAGTTCGTGCTGGTATTCTGGCCAGGGGTAGCTCGGCTGAGCCATGCCAACGCCCCAGCGCTTCCAGCCATTGTAGCTCTCGTAGGTCGCCCACCACTCCTTATTGCCCAGGATTTCAAAGCCGTAATACGCTTTAGCGTAGTACATGATCGCGCCAACGCGCAGGCCGCGCAGCAGAGCCATCGTGTGCAGGCTGATGTTGATATCTTTGTTCATCAAGCGACCATTGGCAAAGCCGGCCCACACCCCATCCACAATGCCAACCAGGGTGTAGGGGTCCTTCAGGCGCTTGCGATACCAGCCAGCCAGTTCCGCATACACGCGCGCTCCGACTACGTCGTAAAAGTCGTGCTGGGTTTGCATGACTTTCATAACGTAATCCATCATCATGGGAGCCTCTTCAAGGCGCGCCTCACGGATGTAGAGCGTGCGGCCGTCTTTCAGCTCGATCATCGCCCCAGGCCAGGGCTTCAGATCCATTGGCGGGGCCTGAAGAATAGGCTCGATTTCTTCAACGTCAAAAGTGATCTGAGGACGGGTGACTTCACAGGGTGTTTCGAGACGCATGTTCTTTCTCCTTTTGGTAGATTGGTTGAATGAATACGGTTCAACAAAAACACCCTCGCCGGGGCCCTCCCCGTCAAGGGTGCATGTTGTTAAGTGAGATTGGCCGCGCTGAGCTTATTAAGACGCTCCACGTGCGCGGGGTCAACCGCATCGCCGAAGCGCGTCTTGGGCATCTGCGCTTTCCTGGCCATCAGTTCTTCATAGCGATCGTCTTCCACAAAGGCCACACAACGGCCAATGCTGGCTTCGCCATCCACAAAGCGCCAGGGGAAGAAGCC
>WFTY01000057.1 GCA_015485245.1 Anaerolineales bacterium
CTATCGCAGCGCCAGGGGGCTGTCAAGCAGCCCGCCCCAGGATTTCCATTAAATCGTCATCTTCACCAATCAGCACTTCACGCTCCCGACCGCCGCGGCGCGACGGGGCGACCACCCCCAGCCCTTCCAGCTCATCCATCAAGCGGGCCGCGCGTGGGTAACCGATACGCAATTGACGTTGCAACATCGAGGCGCTGGCCCGTTGTGTCTGTTGCACCAGCTTAACCGCCTGTTCAATCAGATGATCGCGCTCGGCGAGCACGGCTTCTTTCTCCAACATCTGATCCCAGGGAGGCCGTTCCTCATCCAGAGGAGCCGTCTTCTGCCAGAACTCCACCACCTTCTCCAGTTCACGGTCGGCGATCCACACTCCCTGCACGCGGATCGGGCTGCCGGCCTCCGGTGGCAGGAAGAGCATATCACCGTTGCCCAGCAGATGCTCCGCCCCCGGGGTATCCAGGATGACGCGCGAATCTACCGAGGAGGCCACCGCGAAGGAGATGCGCGCCGGGAAGTTGGCTTTAATCAACCCGGTGACCACGTCGGTGCTGGGTCGCTGGGTAGCCACCACCAGATGAATGCCCGTGGCGCGCGCCATCTGCGCCAGGCGCACCAGGTTGTGCTCGGTCTGCTCCGGCGCCGACATCATCAAATCAGCCAGCTCATCGACCAGCACCACGATGCGGGGCAGATGTTCCCCTTCGCCGCGGCGAGCGACTTTGCGGTTATAGGTATCGATGTTGCGTGAACGCGACTTCTCCAGCAACACATAGCGGCGATCCATCTCTACCACCACCCAGCGCAGCACGCCGATGATGCGTTCCAGGTCGGTCTCCACCTTGCCGTAGAGATGCGGCAGCCCGTTGAAGCGGATCAACTCCACCATTTTGGGGTCAACCATCACCAGGCGCAGATCCCGTGGTGTGTTGTTCATCACCAGGCAGGTCGTGATAGCCGCAATCCCCACCGACTTGCCCGATCCGGTCGTCCCGGCGATCAACAAGTGAGGCATAGTCGCCAGGTCGCCGATCACCGGCTCGCCGGAAACATCCCGCCCCAAGACAATCGCCAGGGGGGAACGCACCTTGTGGAAAGCCGCCGACTCCAGGATTGGGCGCAGGCGCACCAGCGCCGAATGCGTGTTGGGCACCTCGATGCCGATGTACGAGCGCCCCGGAACCGGCGCCTGAATGCGCAATCGCTCCGCCGCCAGCGCCAGCGCCAGGTCGCGCTGCAACCCGGCGATCTGCGAGACGCGTACCTTGCGCAGACGGGCGAGTTCATCTTCGCTGGCCCCCGGCTTTTCAATGTACCCTGGTTCAACGGCGAACTGCGTCACCGTCGGCCCCACCTGAAACCCCACCACTTTGGCAGGGATGCCAAACTCCGCCAGAGTTTGCTCGATCATCCCCGCGCGTTGATTGATGTGCCGTTCGCTGGGGCGAGCAGATTTCTCCTGACTCAACAACGTCAACGGGGGAAGCGACTCCGGACGCGGCGGAGGCGCTGTGGGACGCTCATCCCGCGCAGAATCCACGCGGAAGCGTTTGCGATATTCCGGGGCGACGCGCGGTTGTTTGCGGGGGGAAGGACGCGCCTTCCGCGGGGGAGACTCGCCCCCTTGCGAGGGAGCAACGCTGACCACCGCCGGGGAGGATGCGTCCAACTTCGAGGGGGATTCTGTCCCCACAGCGCGCCTCAACACCCGGCTCACCCATCCCAGAAAATCCAGCCCCACGATCAGGAAGACCAACAAAGCCAATACGATCAGCGTCACCGACCAGAATTCCCCCAGTAACAGGCGGAGCAACTCCGCCAACCCCCAGCCCACCAGCCCGCCGTCCAGGCCAAGTTCAGCGCGCGCTAAATCGTTGCCGGAGATCTGCGCCAGCAACGTCATCAGCGTGAACGCCGCGCCCTCCAGGGCGAACACCCGCCGCCAGGGAATCAGCGGGGCATCATCGGCGCGCCGCCGCAGCAGGGTCAAACCACCCGCGCCCCCAGCTGCCACCAGAAACAGGCTCCCCCAGCCAAACCAGCGACGCAACAACGTCACCCAGCCACGCAACAACGCCTCGCCGGCCATTTGCGGGGCGACCAGCCCCAGCAGCGTCATGGTCGCCAACGCCAGAACCAGCACGCCAAGGATATCCCAGGCGAAGCGCTCAAAGCGCAGCCAGAGATTAAACAACAGGCCGCCGGAAGGCGAAGGGGAGGGAGGGGAAGATGTTTTTTTCGCCGAGGCGTCTTTTGAAGTCTTCTTTTGCGCCATCAGCCCGCTTTCCAGATCACGCTTTGTGTTGTGAGGCCACGTAGATACCGCTGAGGATAAGTATAGCACCAAAGGACATCAGCGCCGTTGGGGTCTCCCCCAGCAAAAAATAAGCCAGAATCGCCGAACCAATCGGCTCGCCTAACAAGGTGATCGAGACATACGCCGCGGTCAGGTAGCGCAGCGCCCAGTTGAAGGTGGAGTGCCCCAATAACTGCGGCACCAGCGCCAGCAACACCAACCAGAGATACACCCGCGGCGAATAGCCTGTCAACGAGTATCCCGCGGAGAACATGAACAGGTTGAGCACCAGCGCGGCAACGCCGTAGACCAGGAAAATGTACGGCACCAGGGACATACCCGCGCGCAATTTCCGCCCAATCAACAGATACCCCGCCCCGGCCAGCGCCCCCGCAAGGGCGAGCAAATCTCCCAAAAAGGCGTCCCCCACCAGAAAAGTGCTCCACGCGGGGCAATTCAGGCGCGCCGCGTTCAGGGTGCATGAATCGCTCAACCCAACGATCGTCCCTCCAATCAGCGCCAGCCCCATGCCCCACAACACGCGCCGACTTACCGGCTCACGAATGGTCAACGGAGCGAACAGCGCCACCCACAGCGGAGCGGTGCTGACCAGCACTACCGAGCTGGCCACCGTGGTGTATTCCAGCGAGGTGATCCAGGTGGCGAAGTGAATCGCCAAAAAGAAGCCGGAAAGCAGCGCCAGCAACAACGCCCGTCGGGAAAGGACGCGCAGCTCGGCGCGGTGACGCCCCAGAGCAACCCCTGCCAGCAGCAACGCGGCGAGGCTCAAGCGCCCGGCAGCGATGACCAGCGAAGGTGCGTCTGCCTGAGCGTAACGGATGAAGATGGAAGCGGTGGAAACCGCCAGAATCCCAAAGGGAATGGCCAGTACGGGGGGAATGGAAGGGCGAGAAGATGACATGCGAGAATTATATCGCGGCGCCCCATGGCGGGCTGCTGCCCACAAGCGGCGAGAAACACACCGCCCCAGCCCCGCCATTCCGCATCACCAGCTCAAAAGCGTAATCAGCCGGCAGTCTACCCCACACAATTCACCGTTTTCCGGGCTGTGATCGTCATCATTCAACAAATACCTCAATGTGCTCACCGTCTTCGCCATCCACCACGTCCACAATCTTACCGGTCAAGCCATCATCCAGTGCCTCGCTGACCGCCTCCATTAAGTCATCAAAGGCGACATCAGGGACAAACTGCGCGGCGATGCTCATCCCGGCGTCCACCAGGCGCAACGGCAGGTTGACGTTGACCTTGGTTTTCCCCTTCTCCATATCGGTCACGCGCACACGCAGCCAGCGAGCAGCCAGG
This sequence comes from Anaerolineales bacterium, assembly GCA_015485245.1. GTDB lineage: Bacteria > Chloroflexota > Anaerolineae > Anaerolineales > UBA11858 > J130. The sequence continues at coordinate 3,620 of WFTY01000057.1, forward strand.
CGGGATTTTCCAGCACGGCGGTGCGGCTTTTCACGCTTTGTGCTGAGCGCCTTGAGCAAGCGTGCGCCTTCTTCTGGGGTGATCTTCCCTTCCTGAATCATCTTCAAGATTTTCTTGCGTTCCTCTGAAGTCGTCATTGGTTCTCATCTCCTGTGATCCTCGCTATGCATTTTCCAGCGCATCGAGCAGCGCTTCGGCCTGTTCGACGGTAATGCTTCCACCCTGGAGCATCTCCAGAATCAGCAAACGTTCATCCTCGCTGACCGGGGTGTCGATGGCTACATCCAGGTTCGCATCGCGCAGCGATCCGCCGCGAGTGGCGCGTTTACGGCGGCGTTCCAGCTTGCGCCGCGCTCGTCTCAGCGCCTCCTCCCCGCGACGGCGCGCCTTTTCGATTTTCAGTTCAATCTTGCGCTGTCGCTCCTGCGACAGCCCTGCAGCGGAGAGGCGCTCTTCCAAAGCCTTGAGACGATCATCCAATTGCGCCATTATCTCATCAACGTCAGCTTCCAGGTCTTGTAACTCCGGGTTGTCCAAGTGCTCCAGTTCCACTCTGGTTGTCATTTCATGCCTCCTGACCTTCCAAAAGCTTGAGCGCCTGCTCGTAAGTAATTTTCCCAGCGTCCAGGTCTTCCAAAATCTGGCGTCGCGCCTCCGGGGAAACACCATCCCCACCATCGCTTTCGCCTGGCTCGTAGCCCATGGCGCGGATAACATCATGCAGCCGATTGCGAATGGTGGGATACGAGAGGTTGAGTTCGCTCTCCATACGATTGAGTTTGCCCTCACAGCGCACAAAAATCTCTACAAAGCGCAGTTGCTCCGGCGAGAGGCCGGCAAACGCCCCGGCGACCGTGAAACGACCTTCCAGAGCGGTGTCGCACTGGCGGCACTGCAGCCGGGTGACAAGCACATCACCGCCGCAAATCGGGCATTGAGTAGGTGCGAGGTGCATTTCGCTCTCCTTTCCTAGCGTGAGAATTCCGGCAGCGATTCCAGGCGAGTGGGAGTCGCCTGTGCCAACAAGGTCTGACCGCAAGTAATCAGCCAGCGGCCCAGGCGGAGCCGCAGCGCGAACAGCATCCTGCCTGACGAACGCGGCACGAGCCCCAGTAAAGCCTGCTGCCGTGCTACACAATGTTTCAAATGAACGTGCATCATGTTTTGCTCCTTCCAGATTACACAAGCCGACCTTTCGATTCCTGAATACGATTTTTGTTTACAGCAACAAGAATAGCGCAAAATCTTTATTTTGTCAAGAAAATATCATTATTTCGAAACACCTTATTGATTTATTTGAAGATCAACCCTCAAAGTCTAAAAGGTTATTTCTCCGCATCACCCACCCGTTACTCTTTTCTCGCTTGATAAATCTCCTCACAGACAGGCTCCGCACCATCGATCGAGGCTCGCCGCAAAGCCTGCTGAGATCATTAACCGAACGCAAGTGGCAGCCCCATATGTGACGGAGGTCACATAAAAACTTTGTGTAACAAGTTAGAATGGATATCAACCAACACCGATTCCCTGAAAACTCTTGCAAGATGGACCTTCCGGGCCAGTCGGTCGGAACCCTGGACTTGCTTGTTTTTCAGGCAGATACGTAATGTATTGCACCCCCTGTTACACGGGCCTGCGCTGACCCAGTCGATATATCCGCTTGTCGACAGCGGCATCCTTGTAACAAGAAAGGAATGACTATGAAACTTCCTCTTATCGTTGGTGTCCTGGCCTTGATCGCAGTTGTCACCACAGGATTGTACGTCACCGATTTCACCGCATATTTGGGCGACAATCCTTCCGCCTGTAACAACTGCCATGTAATGGATGCTGCCTATGAGGGTTGGTATCACGGCAGTCACCAGCAATGGACAACGTGCAACGACTGCCATACCCCTCGTGAGTTCGTCCCCAAATACTGGGTTAAGGCTCAATCAGGCTACCGTCATGTGACTGCCTTCCTCTTTGACCAGATTCCTGACGCCATCCGGGCCAGGGAGCAATCCAAAGAAGTTGTCCAGGAAAATTGTGTGCGCTGTCACGCCGAAACAGTTTCCGCGCTTTACGAGAGTCCAATGGAAATGGATCGCTATTGTTTTGAGTGTCACCGCACCGTCCCTCATGGCGAGCGAGGGCTATCACTTTTACCCTATCAGCACAAGGAGTCAAACCGATGAAAAAAGGTTTATCGATAACCATCATTTTGACAGGCGTCATTGTCGTTCTGGCGGCTGCCTTAATTGGTGTTTTGCTTTACATCCGGAACCAGCCCGAACCCGTCCGAGGAGTTGAAGCGCTTGTGGAGATCGCGGCGATGGAGCCTGATTCGGCCGCATGGGGGATCAATTTTCCCAATCAGTACTCCTCTTTCATCCAGACTGAAAACAACAACACCAGGACCAACTATGGCGGCTCTGAACCCTTCTCAAAACTGGAAGTTGATCCCCGGTTGGTGACGCTCTTTGCCGGATATGGATTCAGCAAAGAATACAATGAGGACCGCGGCCACGCCAACAGTCTCACAGATGTCCAGGAAACCGCCCGGGTTGGCGAAAAAACCCCCGGAACCTGCTACTCCTGCAAGAGTGCGAACAACCCCAGCCTGTGGGATCAGATGGGCATGGCCGAGTATGACAAGACGCCTTTTTCCGAGCTCGGCAATCACATCGATCAGCCAATCGGCTGCGCCAACTGCCACGATGCAGATACCATGCGATTGGTAGTCACCAACCCTGCGCTCGAAGAGGCTCTCGAAGCCCAAGGAAAAGACTGGCGCACGTTCACCCGCCAGGAAATGCGCACGGTGGTGTGTGCCAACTGCCATGTGGAATACTATTTCCTGGGTGAAGGCAAATACCTGACCTTCCCCTGGGCGAACGGGACCAACATCGATCAAATCGCCGCTTATTATGCGCAAACCTTCGCTAGCGGCGCCTTTGTAAAGGATTGGGAACACCCTCAATCAGGCGCGCCGATGATCAAGATGCAGCACCCTGAATACGAATTGTTCACCGCCGACAGCACGCACTACAACGCTGGTGTGGCCTGTGCCGACTGCCACATGCCGTATACGCGGGAGGGAGCAGCCAAATACTCTGACCATAACGTGCAAAGCCCACTGTTGAACGCTGAGACCGCCTGCGGCGCCTGCCACGCCAACGTGGACTACGTCACAAGCCGCGTCAAAACCATCCAGGATCAAGTCTCCGCAACCATGCTCGCCACCGAAGATGCCATCGTGGAGGCTATCGGCGCTATCGAGGCCGCGGCAGCCGTTCCAGACGTAGATGAGACGCTGTTGAACGAGGCCCGCATGTTGCACCGCGAATCCCAGCTATATTGGGACTTCATCGCAGCGGAAAACAGCATGGGCTTCCACAACCCCGAAGAGGCCCTGCGCATTCTGGCACACGCCACCGATCTGGCCCGCCAGGCTCAACTCAAAGCCATCCAGGCCGCTGGCACTCCCGACGTACTGCAAGGCAGCAATTAGCCGCGCTTAACAGATCAACAAAAGGACGGTGGTTGTATGGAAATAGCCACCGTCCTTTTTCGTTCGTCCCTGTATCTCAACTGCCTGAACCTCAGGCCATAGCAAAGCACTTTTCAGACGATCGACGCCCCCCTTTCAAGGCTCCAATTCAGGGGCGGTGATGAAACTCCCCTGCCGGGCGTTGGGGCTGGCGATCACCACATCAGAGAAGCGGGTCAACACACCCTGGTAAAGCTCTTCTCCTTCATGTGCCGTCCAGCCATCCAGATTAAAGGCCAGCGGACCACTGGCAAGAATCCACTCGCCGTTATATTTGCGCGCGATATGGACGTGCGTGCCGCTGCTGGTGCCGCCTTCGCAGGAGGGGTGCGCCACCGGCTCTCCGACCGACACCACGTCGCCAACCTGCACGCGGCGCTCGCGCGATTCAACGTGCAGGTAAAACACCACCCAGCCGGTGCGCGAGTCGGCGTCGCCGTCCAGGTCCAGCTCGATGATGCCGGTTTCAGAACGGGTGATCACCCCATCCGCCACCGCGGTGGCCCACTCATTCGAACGCGTGCAACCGCCCGCCACGCCCGGCGGAGCGAAATCCAACGCCGCGCGCGGTTCGCCGTCCCCCCACCCGGTATGGGGGCCGCCGGTATGCGCCCAGGTTTTGCGCGCCTCAAACGGCAAACGTAGAAACGGTTGCTGCAAACTGCCGGGAATATGCGGTTGATCCGCCGCCCAGGGATCACCGAACAGGGTGGCGTAAGTCTGAGCAAATCCCTGTGGGCCGGTGGCGCGCTGATACTCCACCCCCGAATAAATCTGAGCATAGTAATAGCGCAGCGCCACGCTGGCTGCGTTCAGCCAGGGGTCAGGGTTCTCGATGGTGCCATCCAGCAGTTCCATAGTGGTCAACTCGCCCTTACGCCAGCGATAATAGCCGTTATTTAAAGTGTTGGCCGCCCAAACCAGTGGCAGGTACACCCCACGATGAAAACGCTCCTCATACCCCAAAGGATAACGGGGATCAATATGTGCGGGCAGGCTGGCCTGACTGAGGGCGCCGGTTTGGTATTCCAGCAGCGCCAGCAACAACCGCGGGCTGATACTGAAATTCGTCGCCACGTAATCAATGATCTCCGCCCCATTGCGGCGCTCGCCGCCGACGTAATCACGATAACCGCGCAACCAACCCGGATACTGCTCAACAAACGCCTGGGTGTCGAAATCCACCTGCGCCGGGCCGTCAACGAACAGGCTATCGGGCAGAATCTGAAACGGCGACCCCCAGAAGGGACGATAGTAAATGGGGATTTGCATTGGCAACCCAGGCGGCATGGTTGTGGCGTCAACGGGGATGACCGGGTTGGCTTCCAGGATTTCTTCCACGGTAGTATTAAAGCGCGCCGCCAGCGCGGGGAGGGTGTCTCCCGTCTGAGCGACGTATTCTACCCGCTGACCTGGCTCATACTGCATTCGCTCCGGCAGCGGCGTGGCCGTCGGGCCCATGGGCGGTGCCAGCCCCGCGGGAGTCGGCGAGGCCGCCAGCGGGACACTCTGCGACGTCGGGATACATCCGACCAGCGCCAAGAGGATTCCTCCCAACAACCAGACCCTGAAGTATGCGCCAACAAAACGACAGCCGCTGCATTGCCGACTGTCGCCTGTGCGTCCGTATCGCTTCCGGGGTGCTGCACGCATTCGCTAATCCTCACTCCTGACGTTGAATGTGAGAAACTGCTGAACCAAACTGGTGGGCAACAATCACCTCTTCCTGACGAGTGAGCGTACCTAGATAGGGCTCCTCGCCAGCGTGGGCAACCCACCCGCCGAGATTAAAAGGCACCGCCCCATCCGCAGGCATCCACACACCGTTGTACTTGCGCGCCACATGCACATGCGTTCCAGTGGCGCGCCCGCCCGCACAAGAAGGGTGACCCAATCGATCGCCCATCCGCAAATAAGCGCCGACTGCAGCGTGATCCTGCGAATCGATGTGCAGATACATCAGCGCCCAGCCAGTTTGCTCGTAACCATCGCCGTCAAGCTCCTGCACCACAACGCCATCCTCAGCGCGCACAACCCAACCATCCGCCATCGCGGTGACCCATTCTACCGAAGAGGCACAACCGCTGATCGCCATGCTGGGGGCAAAATCCAGGGCTGCTCGCGGGCCAATGCCCTCAAAGGCGGGATGCGGCCCCCCGGTGTACGCCCAGATGCGCCCCGGTTCAAAAGGCAGCTCCAATTCAGGTTGGGCCAGGTCTTCCGGCAACAACTCGCCAAACTCCGCCGCGGCATCCCAGGGATCACCAAACATCTGTGTGTAGAGCGCCAGAAAGCCGCTTTGCGGATCGATCGCCCGCGCCCATTCCACCGGGCCGCTCAATTGAGCGAAGAAATAATACAGCGCCGCCGTGCCAGGGTTGATCTCCTCGCTCAGCGCCAGAATAGTACCATCGGGAAATGAGATTTCGGTGAGTTCGCCCATCAACCGCCCATAGAATCCATCGGAGAGTGTGCGCGCCGCCCACACCAGCTGACCATAGAGGTCTTTGCGATAATAGGTTTGCGCTCCGAGGGCCGAGGTAAAGTTTTGGGGGTCGGGAGGCTGTCCCAGCACACACTGACTTTGATACTCCAGCAGCGCCAGGAGCAATTGCGGGTTGATCGAGTTCTCCCGGGCAACGCGCTCGATCACCTTTGCCGCCGGCGTCCAGCCGCTAATCATCAAGTACTGCTGATACTCCGCCAGAAAACCGCCGCTGCTCTCCAGGTAAGCAGCCACATCAAAATCCCGCGTGATGGGCGAGGCTACCACTGCGGCGTCGGGGAAAAAGTGTTCGAACACGCCCACAGGCGCGGGTTCCGGCGTGGTGATCGCCGGGGCCTGTGGCCGCGCAGCCGGGGCAGCCGCAGCCGAGGACAGTCCGAACACGCACCCCAGGGACAAGCCCAACACGCAAAACCCAACCAATCGAAAACGCATGTTCAGATTGTATCGCGATCGCAAGAAGGGGAGGGATCAATTCCATCAAACCCGGTCGCCGCCCGAACTGCAATATTACTCCCCGCTCAGTTCAATGCGACTTTCAAAGGCGCCGTAAGGGCTGGCCGTCACGATTTCCCCATCGCGTGTCAGCGTGCCATCGTACTGCTTCTCGCCTGCGTGAGCGACCCAGCCGCTGAGCACAAAGGGGATGGGGCCGTCGGCGGCAATCCACTCGCCGTTATACTTGCGCACCAGGTGGACGTGTGTGCCGGTGGCGCGCCCACCTTCGCAGGAGGGGTGCCCGATAGGATCGCCCGCGCGCACAGCGCGCCCCACGCCGGCACGTCCATCGCTGTCGATGTGCAGGTAAATCACCACCCAGCCGGTTTGCTCAAAACCATCGCCATCCAGGTCAAGCGCCAGGATGCCGCGTTCAGAGCGCACGATCACCCCATCCCCCACCGCAGCCGCCCAGGCATCAGATTTCACGCAACCACTGATCGCGGTCGCCGGGGCAAGGTCCAACGCCGCCCAGGAACCATCTTTTTCCCAAGCGCCATGCGGCCCGCCCGTAAAACTCCACAAGCGATTGGGGAGGAAGGGCAACTGCAACACGGGCTGAGTCAGATCCGGGGGGAACAACGGTTCAACCACCTGGGCGCGCGCCCAGGGGTCACCAAACATCTGCGCATAAAGCGCCATGAACCCATTCTCGGGATCCATCGCCGCCAGCCAGCCCTGGCTATCGTACACCTGGGCAAAATAGTATTGCAACGCCACCGTCCCGG